>JAFGDY010000043.1 GCA_016931895.1 Anaerolineae bacterium | reverse complement strand
TCTGTTTTTTACCGGCTTTTATCTTTTTTGTCCATTTTTCTATTCTGTTTTTTTACTTGACATAATAATCTAACATTGTCAAACTACCAACAGCACCGGATGCTCGGCCAGGCGGCGGGCTAAAAATTCCAGCAGCAGCACCGAACTGGCGCTGGCCCAATGAAAATCTTCCAATACCAAAAGTACCGGGCGCGGTTGGGCCAAGCCGATGAGACAATGGGCCATCGCTTCAAAGAGCCGGTCGCGTTCCTGGTCAATCTCAAGGGGAGGCGCATGGAATAAATGGGGTCGGCGGGCCTGCAAACCGGGCAAAATAGGCTGCAAGGCCGCCAGCCACAGTTCAGAAATGTCCAGCGCCGCCACTAAAGGCAAGGCACTTTGCAGGGCCTGCACGATGGCTTGATAGGGCATTGGCTCGGTAAACGTGGTTGCGCCCAACAATACCCGCCCTTCTTCCGGGTCAATCATTTTAGTTAGTTCATTGAGTAACCGGGTTTTGCCAATACCGGCTTCACCGCCGACCAACACCAGGCTGCCCCGCCCCTGCGCCGTTCGACCCCAGGCGGTATGTAATTGCTCCAGTTCGGTCTGGTGGCCCACAAAGGGCAATAGTTCCCTCGGTTTTGGGCCGGTTGAGGCAGCGATTACCAGTGGGGCTTGTTGCGGCTCAGTTACGGGTAGATTGCGCTTGATGCGTTGGTAAAGGTCTACCGTTTCGGGCATCGGCTCAACGGCCAGTTCTTCGGCCAGGTGCCGGGCAAATCGTTCGTAGGTGGTCAGCGCGCCGGCGCGGTTGCCGCTTTCTTGATAAATTATCATCAGTTGTCGCGCCGCGTCTTCGCGCAATGGATCGCGCCGCAAGATTTCCTGGCCGTAATGCAACGCCTGGGCAAAGTTGCGTTGGGCGCGATACCCGGCGGTGAGACGGGTCAGGAGGGCAAAGTAAAGATCGCGCAGTCGTTCGCGCTCGTAAAAGAGCCAATCTTCGTACAAGTTTTCCAGCAGATCGCCCGTATAAAGTTGGACAGCCGCCGCCAGAGTCGCCTCCGTCCGGCTTTGTTGCTCAAATTCAGCGACATCCAACCAGTAATCGGCTTGGGGATTCCATTGGATGGTTTGGTGGTCGCGTAAAATCCAGGTTTCGGCCGGCGGGTTGGGTAAGGGGAGGGCGCGGTTGAGGGCATGCAAATGTCGGCGCAGGTTGGCGCGGGCGTCGGTTTCGGACACATCGGGCCAGAGCGCAAAGGCTGCTGTATCGCGGGAGAGGGTCTGGTTTCGTTGCAGCAAGAGGTACGCCAGCAGCGACTCTACTTTAGGGCGAGCGGCAACGTCAAGAGGGTGGTTATTGAAAAAGACACGGAGTTGACCCAATAAATGGATGTGAAGCATCAGCATAGTTCCCGGCAGTTTGCATGGTTTATGATACTCAGTCTGCCCAAAAAGGGGAATCGGACAAAAATCCTAATGTACCCAAACCCATCAATAGGGAGGGGTATTTTGTTACAATGGGTTAGTTGCACATTCCAGAATTTAAAGTATCATTGGGCCAACGCCTAACCACAAAAATTCTGTCCGAGCATCAGAAGCAACCACTGCCACTCTCTCCATCAGTACAATCACCATCCTTAAAAATTCTCTTAACATCAGCATAAAAATGACAGGAAGGTCACAATGAAGAAGTTTTTTTCAATGATTGTCGCCACCAGCCTGCCGTTGGTGGCCCTGGTAGTAGTTTTTGGTATCCTGGTCGCTGGCCCGGCCCAGGCTGCGCCCCTGAAGTCTCCCCCTGTCGTAACCCAGGTTGACCCCTCATCTGCGCCCAATGACCTTGAGACAGCGATTGTTATCACCGGCAGTAATTTTACTGCCGAGTTGTCCGGTACTGTTGTCATCACTCCCCCCACGGTGCAGGTGGGCAGCACAACGTTGGTAGATGTAGGGTGGGTCAGTAGCGCCACCTTAACTGCAACCGTACCGTGGGGCTTGCAGCCTGGCGTTTACCCCTTAACTGTGACCAACCCGGATGGCGCTTCCGCCGGCCTGTCTAACGCTTTTACCGTGACCCAAGCCATTGGGATATGGACTACGGGTGGGCCGTATGGCGGCACCATCAATCAGCTTGCTCTCAACCCTCTCCTTCCTACTACGCTCTATGCGCGCGCCTTTGACGTAGGTATATTCCGTAGCCGAGATGCAGGTGACAGTTGGGTGTTTGTATTTGCTGATAGAAACACCAGCGCGTTGGCGGTAGACCCCCTGTCGCCTAACAGAGTATATGCTAATCATGGACAGGCAGGCCCCTATCGCTCAGATAATGAGGGTGACACCTGGACGCCTATTCCTATTTCCCCTTCATTGTGGGCCGGTGGCGGCACCCCCAGCCATTTTCAGATATACCCCCACCCTACAAGTCCGGGAGTTATATACGGCACGGCTCAATCTGTGCCGGGTACGCCCAATCCGGGGACGGGGCTGGTTAAATCTGTTGATTATGGTCAAACGTGGGCAAGCGCAATGACTGGCCTGACCGATACAGAAGTGGCCGCCCTGGCGTTTCATCCAACCAACCCCCTGACTATGTACCTGGCCACCGAGAATGGTTATCTCTTTCGCACAGCCAACGGCGGCGACTCATGGACCTTTGCCTCTCGGCCGGTTACGGTCACTGCTGATGTAACTATTATCGGTTTGGCCGTCAATCCCTTTAGTCCTCATGAAGTATGGATAGGGAGCGATTATTTCACCGGCTGTCCAGCCGGGGCCATAATTAAAAAGAGTACCGGTTCAGACTTGACCACATGGTCGCCCGTTGAAATCTTTACCGGCCAGCCAAGCTGCGCTTCGATGATTGTTTTTGACCCGGCTACGGCTAACCGCGTATTTATTGCCGGCCATTCGGGTAATCATCAAACGGTTGATGGCGGCGCAAATTGGACCTCTTTTGGCCCTAATAATTTGGTAACAGACTTTGCCTTACCCCCAACCATCCCCAATACCATTTTCGCATCCGACAGCCAATATGGAGTTTGGAAAACAACCAACAATGGTACAGATTGGACCATCGTTAATCAAGGTTTGGCAGCAATCAGACCCAAACAGTTGGCTGTGGCCCCCGGCCATCCAGAAAAGGTTTATGCCCTGGTGGACGGCTGGCCGGGCGTTTTTAAAACCGACTCCGGGGGGGGAGCCTGGCAATTTTTGGAAAATGGGATACAAGGAAGCAGCAGTTTGTTGCTGGACCCATTTATACCGGGCCGGGCTTACTATGGCACCAATGAAAAGGTTTATATCAGCAGCGACGGCGGGGTAACCTGGCCCATATCCGGTACGCTTATGTCGCCGCCGCAATATGCCGGTTGCTGGCTATGGCCACAAGTATTAAAAGCCGACCCGTTAAATTCTGGCGTTCTGCTGGCTGGGATTCAACATGCGTGTGGGAGTGCTTTCTCCGCTCAAGGTAGCATTTACAAAAGTGCCAATTATGGGGCGCAATGGACCCGCATGAGTTTTAGCCAGGAAATCAGCCAGGTCACTGATTTGGCCTTTGATCCCATAAACTCAAACGTAGTTTACGCCGCTACATCGGGGAGCGGCCTTTTTAAGAGTACTAATAATGGCGATAGTTGGCTGGACATTGGCGCTCAGACTGCGGAGTTACGTCTGGCTACTGACATCCTGGTAGAGCCGACATCGCCCTACCGGGTGTTTGCTGGCAATGGCAGCGGGGTATATAGGTCAAGTGATGGGGGGGTATCCTGGCAGATGGTTGGCCAACATTTAGGGTTACAGGTAGAGCAACTCTATTTTGCCGGTATTCCCCCCACCCTGGCTCTCTATCAAGCCACAACAACCGGCCTGTTTCGCTCGTTCAATTTGGGTAACTCTTGGCAGCGGGCCGCCGGGGCTTTAGGCTATGCCAATGTGAATTCGCTGGCAGCCGGAATAGCAGCAGAGCGGGTGATTCTATATGCCGGTACCGCCGGCGGCAGTGTCACTACCGGCGGGATGCAATTGGATGGTATGGCCGAAGAGACATTGGTTGAAGCCGGGATATATCGTTATACCTCGGAAACCAGGGGAAAAGTATACCTGCCGACTATATTCAAGAACTGATGCGTTTTCGGAATTTGGCCATATCAATCAATGAATGGTAGGGTAAAGGGACCCATGACCCCTTATTAATCAAAATCTCAACGGAGGACAAAATGAAGAAGTTTTATCCTATGATTGTCGCCGTCAGTCTACCGCTGATGGCTCTGGTAGTAGTTTTTGGTATCCTGGCTGCTGGCCCGGCCCAGGCTGCGCCGCCGGTTCGGCCGCTCTACGCGCCCGGCGATTGTACAGTGACCAGCACCTTAGACAGCGGGCCGGGTTCGTTGCGGCAGTGTATGTTGGGCTTGCAGGCAGGAGCGACGATTACGTTTAGTAACTCTGTTTTTCCACTAGGCACTCCGGCTACTATTACGCTAACTTCCGGTTTCTTGCCTTTTATTACCACCGATACTGTTACGATTGACGGCAGTAATGCGGGCGTCATTATAGATGGGAGTAGTTTAGGGGTTGGCGATGGACTGGTCATTACCGGAACCAATAATGCCGTCATCAGGGGATTACAAATCCAAGATTTCCCCGGCAATGGCATCCACCTGACCAATGCAAGTACCAGCACGATTGGCGGCATAAACAGTTCACCTGATACGGGCTGCGCCGGTGATTGTAATCTCATCATCGGTAATCAAGATGATGGGGTGGATCTGGATGGCAGCGCCACAACAGGTAACACCGTCAGTGGCAACCACATTCTGAACAACGGTGACAACGGCGGGAGTGGTGTTTCCATTGATGATGGCGCGACCAACAATACCATTGGTGGAACCACATCCAGTGAACGCAACCTGATTTCAGGCAACAAGGAATACGGTGTGCGGGTTGATGGTAGTAGCACAATGAGCAATACCATCAAAGCTAATTACATTGGCACTAATATTAATGGTTTGGCTGCAATAGGTAATGCTATGTCGGGGGTGCTTATTTCTGAAGGGGCACGGTACAACATCATTGGCGGTAATACCCCTGGAGAGCGCAATCTCATCAGCGGCAATGTTGATGGCGTGATCATCAGAGACCTTGACACGATGAGCAATACGGTTAGCGGCAATTACATTGGCACCAATATAACAGGAACATCAATCGTCAGCAATACAAACCTGGGGATTATTATTGATTGGGCTGGGCATAATCTGATTGGCGGTAATACCCCAGCCGAGCGTAATTTGGTCAGTGGTAACGCTTATGGTGGTATCATTATTTCTGTGGGCGCTCACAACAATATTGTTAAAGGGAATTACATTGGCACCGACGCAAGTGGTACCATTGATTTGGGAAACACCAGCTACGGCATCTTATTCCGCTACGGCGCTCACGACAACCTGGCGGAGAACAATTTGATTGCTTATACAAAATACAGAGTTGATCAACGACCCGGCCCCGGTATTTTTGTTATGGAGAACGGTAGCATTAATAATACGCTGCGGCAGAACCGCATTTACCATAATGACGACAATGGCATTCTTTTGAGAGACGGCGGCAACCAGGAACTCTTCCCGCCCATTCTGACCAACGTCAGCACCAACACCGTTTCGGGCCAGGCCCCACCCAACAGCACAGTGGAAATCTTCTCTGACGCCGAGGACGAAGGACAGTACTATCACGGCTCCACTTCTGCCAACGCCTCCGGTAACTTCACCTTCACCCAGGCCAGCGCCTTCACCGGCACCAACGTGACGGCCACCGCCACCGATAACACCGGCAACACCTCGGAGTTCTCCTCGGCCTACGAGCCGTTGGTGGATGTGCAGGTGATTGCCATTCTCCAACCTAAAAAGGCGGGCAAACAAGGGCAATCGGTCATCCCGACGGTCAAAATCGGCAATGCGGGCACTACGGCTGAGACTGGCATCAACGTGTCGGTGCAGGCCGGTGGGACAGCCCTGAGCGCAGACTACGGCCCTCACAACCAATCTACAGACCTACCGCCGTTGGGCTATGCTACATTGAGCTTTCCCTCCCTCACGCCCGCTAATGTGGGCAGCTACCACTTCACCACTACCGTCACCCTGACCGGCGACCAGGATACCAGCAATGATGTGCAGACCCAGACCGTTGCCGTGTCCAGCGACGTGATTGACCTGTGGGCCCGGGATAATGACAGTGACAATGGCGACGTTCCCACCACCTCCTTCTGGCAAAGCCCCGACATCTGGGTGCGCAATGCCGATGACGGCGGCCTGGAACATCAGAACCCCCTTAGCGGGACGACCAACTATGTTTATATGATCGTGCGTAACCGGGGCAGCGCGGCCTCTCATACGGGTGATACTATCAAGGTCTACTGGCACGAACCGTCACTGGGCATCAAATGCGACGATTGGGCGCTCATTGGCACGGCGACGACAAACAGTATTGCCCCCACCACCGGCACGCAACTCCTCAAATTTAGCTGGATACCGACCCGCACCGGTCACACCTGTTTGCACGGCGAAATCAACTCTGCTGATGACCCGGTGGTGCACCAGTGTGACATCCCCTGGGACAACAACCTCAGCCAGCGCAATGTGGACATCATTCCCGGTGGAGCCGGAGCGCAGGCAGTGGGGGCCATTGTGTTTGAGGTGACCAATATCAAGAGCGCGCCCAAGCCCGTTGACCTCATTGTGGATGTGTCCAATGTGCCTGATGCCAACGCGGTGCGGCTGGACCTGGACAGTGAGTTGGCCGGGCGCTGGGCCAGCGTGAATGGATATGCCAAATCCAGTGGGATTGCCTGGACCGGGGGCAGTGTGATAACCATCACCAACGCCAGTTCGGGCACCATTGCCGGTATTCCGATGTACGGCAGTGAGACCCAAACCGTCACCTTGTGGGTCAATGCGCCGTCGGTTGATACGACCACGGTGACGATCTACGAAGCCATTGATGGGGGGCCGGGCGTAGCCTTGGTTGATGCCATTGTGGGGGGCAACACGTATGTGTTCAGTTCAGAGAAAATGAGCATTTATTTGCCCATTATTCTCAAGAATAAATAATCTCCTATAAATTGTCAGCCAAAGAGGTTGTCGCGTTTAAGAGACAACCTCTTTTTTGAGTCAGAGCCACAATCACTCAACAACTTGACCAGCCCTAACAAATCAGGTACATTCAAACGCAGAAGTTTGTTAGCCCAGGATACGTGATGGGACCGGATCAAAAACTCTCTGCGTCTGAAGACGAACTCACCTGGCCTGAAACCCCTTCGGCCATTCTCATTATGGGCAAACGCCAGGGCACAAAAAAAGAGAATAAACAATTGCGGGGCCGGGTGGCTATGGCCGCCGCCCTGTGGTATAGCGCCCCGCAGCCCAAACCTTATCTCCTTTTTGTAGCCTCAGACGTTCACGGGCCGGCGCGTCGGCCCGACGCGAAAGTGGTGAAATCAACCTTGTTAGAAAAATTCCAGATTCCCGCCGACTATCTGATTGTGCGCCGGCGAGCCAACTGCACCATGCTGGAAGTGAGAGCGGCGCGGGCCTTGCGCCGCGCTTACGGCCTGGCCCAAATTTTTGCCATCACCCACCTTTATCACGCGCCTCGCGCCCAGCGTTACCTGGATGAAGCCTGGCTCAACGCCGCCGTTATTCCGGTTCACCCCGCCATCCTGGCCGAGATAACATTTCCGGCGGAGTATGCCGACCTGCTGCCCGAATTACGAGCTATGATTATTGCTTCGTTGCCCGGCCGGTTGGATAATATCCGGGAACACCTTATCGAGTGGTTACTGGGGTTGGCCCATACTCTGGACCGGCGGGGGCGCTTTGAGCGCCAGCTGGCCTGGGCCTTGCGGCCAACGGCGTATCGGTAAAATGTTATGGGTTAGCGGTCAGGTTTAAAAATCTTCCTATTGCTTTTTCCCGCTATATCGGTTAAACTGGAAGCCGGGTTACAAAACTGCCTGCTTCCAAAAATAGCCAGGCCTTTTATGGCTAATCGTCATTAACCTCAACTCATCACTTTACCTTGCCGTCAGGTGTCCTCACTTTGAACCTATTTGTAGCCTGTTCTTATATTCTCCCAGGTTAGATGAGTTTATAGAACCCTTATTATAGGGAAACCAGATAAACCTCATACAACCCGTTTCACAAAATTGGCATTAGGATTCTTGTAGAGACGCACGGCCGTGCATCTCAGTAATAGTTGTATGACTTTTAAGAGATTTATCTATTAGAAAGGGGTTGATATTTGCTAACAACGTTTTACAGGGTTGGGGAATTGATTTAAGTTGTTTTCAGGAGGAAAATAATGTCCATGTTGAAAAAACTATTAATGATAAACGTTAGCCTGGGATTGGCCGGCCTGATGGTATTTGTCGCCATTAGCCTGGTGGCCGCTGCCGGCAACTGGCAGGCAATAGGGGTTGACGGCGGGTGGGTGTTTGAAATTGTGGCGGTCCCAACCAACCCCACCACCCTCTACGCCCGCGCCGGCGATGCCCTGTTTTCCGGAGCATATTTTGAACCCGGCGCCGGCCTGTGGAAAAGTGCCGATGCCGGCGCAACTTGGCAACTAACCGGCCTGCCCGTCGAAGTTGACCACGAAAGTGTACACCAGGGGTTAACGGCCGTCGCTGTGGTGACTAACGGCCAAAATATTTATGTCTCCAGCCTGATTGGCCAGGTGGGTGGGCCTACACCGCAACATTCTCGCCTGTGGCGGAGCGCGGATGGGGGCAATAGCTGGAACAGCGTGGTGCTACCCAATAGCAATATCTTTGCCCTGGCCCACTTCAGCAGCGCTGGCAGGATCATCGCCGGTTCAGACCCCGGCGCAATTGGTGGCGCGCCTATCACCCGGCCCCTCTTTTACGGCAGTAATGGCGCTGCCTGGAACCTGGCCAATGTAACCCCAATTACGGCCAATATTCACACCCTGGCCGAAAGCGGGGGCGGCTTTATGTATGCCGGTGGCGAAGCCGATAACGGCAGCGGCTATAACGAAACTGTTTATACCAGCACCGACGGGGTCAATTGGACCCAGGCCTATATCGGCAGCGACAATGAAGTATTTATGCAAATTGTGGCCGACCCCACCAACGTTAACCGGGCCTATGCTTTGGTAGGAGGGGATCTCTCCCCGGTTGCCAGTGCCGCGGGCACGGTGTACTCGACTACCAACCGGGGCCAGAGTTGGACCGAACTGCCTAACCAACCCGGAATGCTCTTTTATGTCCCCAACGCCATGGCGATTGACAGCCAGGGGTGGCTTTACGTGGCCACAACGCAGCCCCTTCTTTTTCCTCTTCCGCCGGTCCTTGGCGCTGTCTATCGCAGCACGGATCAGGGGAATAGTTGGGGCTTGCTGGGCCAGGCACCCAGCCAAAAGAGTATCAACCATTTGACCGTTGACCCCAACAGTGATAGCGTACTCTATTTTGCCAGCATTGCCAACGATAATTCAGCCGGGGTATATAAAACACCGGCCAGTTACCAGGTGGGGGCCACTGCCTTTGAGTTTGTGGCGGCCAATACTGACCTGCGAGCTTACCCGGTCAATGGCATTGCTGCTCTGAACAATACGGTTTACGCGGCCACAGGCGCTTCTGATGGTCTTTTGATTAGTGGCCAGGGCCTTATCCAAAGCGCCAACAGCGGCCAAAGTTGGAGCCGGTCCAGCAGCGGGGAAAGCAACTATGCCGGAGCTGTAGCTATCCATCCCACCAATCCCAACATCGCTTACTTTGGCGGCCTATCTTCCCTTGGAGTGCCTGATGTGTGGCGCACCACCGATAGCAACCTCTGGGTGGCCTCGACCTCTGGCTGGCCAGATTTGCCTTCAGACTTGGCCATTGATCCGACCACGCCGGCCACCATTTATGGCGCTTCAAGTTTTGGCCTGTTAGCAAAAAGCACCGATAGCGGCCAGAACTGGACCCCTCTAACCGGATTGGCCATAGGTGGGACAGCCATAGCCGTGCATCCCACCAATCCACTGGTCCTCTATGCTACCCATACTGGGCCTACCGTGACCATTAAAAGCAGTGACGGCGGATTGACCTGGACCGATCTCATCACCAGTAGCGGCTGTGGCGGCAACGATGTGCTGGTCAACCCCATTACGCCAAGCACGGTTTATGCCATGGATTGCCAGGGCGTTTTTTTGAAGAGTCTTAACGATGGCGCTGCCTGGACACCCGCCTACATCACCGCCAGCCTGGGCTTAACCACGTTCAAGCCCTCGTTGGTGCCGTTCCCCCCGCTTTTTGGCCAACTGGCTTACGACAGCAAGGCGGGGGTAATTTACGCGGCCCTGCACCAGTATGGTCTGGTATCCAGCAGCGATGATGGGGTTACCTGGAGCCGGGTAATGGGCGACGGGCTGCCCTCAGTGATGATCCTGTCCGTTTTTTACCAGGCCGATAAGGATATACTTTATGTGGGCACCGCAGCCGGTTTATATGCCCGCAGCGCGGCCGGCGGCATATTTTTGCCCATTATCCGCAAGAATTCTTGATGACCTGCCCGAAAACGATAGGTTGTTGAGCGCATCAGGGCCTTTCGGGTCTTTTTAGACCCGAAAGGCCTGTTTTTTAGGGCCGTTCCAGGCCGTGCGCTTCCAGCAGCGCCTCGTTGTTCATTAGTTCAATCGTGGGGCCGTCGGCCACAATGCGACCTTCGTCCATAATCACCATCCGGGGAAAAAGCTCGCGTACCATTAACATGTCGTGCGTGGAAACAAGCATGGTCAGGGGCAGGTCGTGCAACAGGTTGATGAGACTGCGCCGGGCGCGGGGGTCTAACCCGGCCGATGGCTCATCGAGGATAAGAATATCCGGCTTCATCGAAAGAACGGTGGCAATGGCAATGCGTTTTTTCTCGCCCACGCTGAGGTGGTGCGATAGGCGGTGGGCATAATCAAGCATGGCCACTTGGGCCAGGGCCTCATTCACGCGGGCGTACACCTCGGCTTCGGGAAAGCCCATGTGCAGCGGGCCAAAGGCCACGTCCTCAAAAACCGTGGGTGAAAAAAGTTGGTCGTCCGGGTTTTGAAAAACCAGCCCCACCCTGGCCCGGATAACCGGCAGGTTGGGCTTGACCACCGGCAGCCCGGCCACCTGAATGTGCCCGTCGCCGGTCAAAATGCCGTTGAGGTGTAGCATGAGCGTGCTTTTGCCGGCCCCATTTGGTCCCACCAGGGCCACCTTTTCGCACGGCTCTATTTGCAGCGATACACCGCGCAAGGCTGTTCGCCCATCCGGGTAGTTGAAATGAAGATTTTTTACCACCAGGGTAGGCTGGTCATCAACCGGGGTACATGGTCCGGCTGTTTTTTTTTGTTTTGCTTCGTGAATTACAGGCATCTTGATTGTCCAGAAAATTTTAGTTTGAATAGCGGGCGTAACTCGTATTGCGTATCCCGTGCGAATACCCTGTGTACATTACATGCCTTGGTTCTAACGCAGGGGCACTCGCCCAATTATTTGCAGCGCGGTTAACATTACCAGGGCTATGCCCCCCATTGCCCAATCCCTGAAGCGCATTACGTGGGGGTTAAGGGTTTGGAAATGGCCTTGGTAGCCGCGGGCCAGCATAGCGTTATACACCCGGTCGCTGCGCTCGTAGCTGCGCAAAAAGAGCTGCCCGGCCATATTCCCGGCCACGCGCGCCCGCCAGATAATCGAGCCGCCTCCTCTCCCACCGGCCGGTTTTGCGCTGCGGGCCTCGCGGGCGCGTAACAGGCGTATTGTTTCGTCAACCAGCACAAACAAATAGCGATACGTAAAGGAGATGACGGCCACCAACAAATGGGGAAAACGCAGGTGGCGCAGGGCGTGCATCAGATCTGGAAATTGGGTGGTAGCAATGAGCAAAATAGCCATCTGCACCGACAGCCAACTGCGGATGACAACGCTGGCAAAGCGGGTCAAGCCTGCATCCGTGGCTACGGCCTGCCAGGGGCCAAGCGTCAGGGTGAAGATGGGTTGGCCCGGCAGCGTAAAAATCACGGTCATTGCGGCCAGGGCAAAGGGCAGGGCAATGAAGGATCGCTTAAAGGCATACGTCAATTCCAGGCGAGCCAGCCCATTGACCCCCAAAATCAAACCCCAGGCCAGTAAAAAAGCCGGCCAGGCTCCATCGGGCAAAAGCACATTGGAGATAATAAAAAGAAGGGCGCCCACTACCTTAACGCGAGGGTCCAGGTGGTGGATCAGACTCTCTTTGGTTACGTAACGATCAAAGGTGTTGAAATGCATGGTCGTAAAACCAAAATTTGTTTTTACCCGGCCAACATCAAGGCCCATCTAAATTGGCCAGGCCTTCGCGCAGCGCGTACAGGGCGGCCTGGGTGCGATTGGCCAGGTGGAGTTTGTCTAAAATATTGCGCACGTGCGTGCGGACCGTCCATTCGCTCAAGACCAATTCGGCGGCGATTTCCTGGTTGGTCAACCCCCGCGCAACCAGTTTCAGAATATCAACCTCGCGTCCGGTCAGGGGGTCCGGGGTGGGCGGTAAGTCGGAAGGTTGGTTGAGTTCGTTGATCAGTTTGCGGGCAATGGTAGGGTGTAACGACGACCGGCCTTGATAGACATCCCGGATGGCGGCCAGCAAGTCATCAGGCGATGAGTCTTTCAACAGGTAGCCCAGGGCGCCGGCCTTGATGGCGGGAAAGACTTTATCGTCTTCGGCAAAACTGGTCAGGATAAGAATTCGCGCCTCAGGGTACGCTTGTTTGATCCCCGGGATGGCTTCTAAACCACTCATGCGCGGCATCACTAAATCCAGCAAGATAACGTCGGGCTGCAAAGAACGGGCTTTGGCTATGGCCTCCAATCCATCTACGGCCTCGTCTGCCACGGCCATATCCGGCTCGCTGGAGATAAGGGCGCGTAAACCCCGCCGCACCACGGGATGGTCGTCAACAATGAGCAGGCGGATCGGGTTTGAACCGGTCATAACGACTCCTCCATACTTTGGTTCATTTTGACCCTCACTTTGACCGTCGTGCCTTCGCCAGGGTTCGACACAACGGTCAAGAAGCCGCCCAGTCGCTCGACTCGTTCTTGCATGCTCATCAGGCCCATGCCGCCCCTATCGCCGACGGCGTCAGGATTAAAGCCCTGGCCGTCATCGGCCACTTCAAGCGTCACTAAACCGTCTTCTGCCTGAAGCTGCACCACAACGGAGTTAGCTGAGGCGTGTTTGAGGGCGTTGTTCAGGGCTTCCTGGGCAATGCGGTAGAGACTCTCTTCCACAATGGCCGGCAGCAACTCTACGCCTGCCACCAACAGCCGGGTTTTTACACCGGCCCGTTCTTCAACCGCATCCAGTCGTTGTTGTAATGCGCCAACCAGTCCCTCCTGGGTCAGGGTTGGCGGTCGCAATTCGTAAACCAGTAAACGCATTTCCTTAAGGGCCTGTTGGGCAATGTCCCCCAGGTCGGTCATGTAAGTTTCAACGTTTTCCAGGTTTCCTTCTTTGGCCAGGCGTTGCCCGGCCCCGGCCAACAGGTTCAGGCTGTACAGTAACTGGGTCACCGAGTCGTGCAGTTCCCGGGCCAATCGCGCTCGTTCTTCCATTACGGCTGCCTGTTCGGCCTGCCAGCGCAGCCGGGCATTTTCCACAGCCACACCCACCTGGTCGGCAATGGAAGCCAGCAAAGCGACTTCTTCCACGTTGAATTGATGGCCGGCCGGGCCAAGCACGCTGGTTACGCCCAATACCCGCCCCCTGGCGCGCATGGGCACGCCGGCATAAGCCTTAAAGTTACTCTGGCGGATAGCCAGCGGCACACGGGCGTCGGCAGTTACATCAGACACCACCAACGGCTCGCCGTGTTCAATGATCCAACTGCCTAAACCGCTGTCTCCGGTCGGGGAGTCTAGCCGGCCCATCAAACCAGGGATGCCCTGTTCCACCGCCAACCGAAGCGTTTCCCCGGCCAACGGGTCTTCTTCCAATAAATGAATAGCGCCTGCATTGGCCTCCATAGCGGCCAGCAATCGCGCCAGGGATTGTTCCAGGATTGTTTTGAGGTCCAGAGATTCGCTGGCTGCTGCGGATACGTCGTACAGAGCCGATAGTTCCCGGGTGCGGCCCACAACTCGTTGCTCCAATTCTGTGTTGAGTTTTTGGATTTCGGCCTGGGCTTGTTTGCGTTCGCTAATTTCTTGGGTGAGTTCCTGGGCATAGATTCTGGCCTGCTCGTAAGCAATTTTTAATTGCTGAAAATTCTCTTGCAGGGCCTCTTCTATTTGCTTGCGCTCGCTGATGTCTCTGGTCACAGTCATCAGCGCAAAAGGTTTTCCCGAAGCTTCCTTGATTAAGGTTGCGCTGATTTCACCGGGAAAACAAACGCCATCTTGGCGCAGCAGGGTATATTCAATATTTTTTGTCGTCCCTTCTTGGATGGTTTTTTGCAGATTGGCCATCGCTCTTTTCCGGTCTTCTGAGGCGATGAAGTCAAAGATGTTTTGGCCATATACTTCTTCTAACGTGTCAAAGCCGTGGAGATCAAGGATGTGAGGAGAGGCGTAAGTAATGTTGCCGGCCAGATCAATCACCATCACGGCGTCGGGCGAGGTTTCGGCCATTGTTTTGTACAGCTCTTCTGATTCCCGCAGTTTTTTTTCCAGGCCATGCCGGTAGAGGGCTGTTTCAATGGCGGCGTGCAGTTCCTCTTTAGCAAATGGTTTTAGCAGATAACCAAAGGGTGCGGTGATTTTGGCGCGGTGGATAGTTTCCGCGTCGGCGTACGCGGTAAGATAAATTACCGGGATGTCAAAACGCTGCCGAATTTGGGCGGCGGTTTCCACGCCGTCTAATTTGCCTTTCAGTTTGATGTCTAACAAGATTAAATCAGGCCGGGTTTCAACCGCCAGATGAACAGCCTCTTCCCCCATAGCAGTAACCGCCACCACATTGTAGCCTAACGCTTGGAGTTTATGCTCAGTATTCATCGCCAAAGTGGCTTCGTCTTCAGCCACCAACACCCGAACCGCCATGGTCCTATCTCCTTCATCACTAGCCGTTAGACCATTTTATCATATCATAACTCCAATTCTATTACAACGGCGGCAGATAATTGTTGTCATTTGAAACAGCCCCTATCTTGACACAAACCGATTGCCTTTGAGCCAAAAACGCCAGGGCGCTATTTGATCCTGGGGCTGCGCATAATCAATGCCAATGCGAGAACCGGTGGCAATCCGGGCTTCAGGGATGGGGGCGGTAAATTCCAGCCACAATTTTTGGCCCAAGGTCATGTCCCAATTATTGAGGGTTTTGTCAATAGCCAGCGCCTGGCACAGTTTGGCCGGTCCATTGGTTAAATTTGGCGCGTTGGCCGGATGCCCCCGCCGGTTGGCCTGCATAACCGCCACGCCTGCCGTTGGCTCTATGGCCCGAATAAGCACTGCCGCCGGAAAATCTAACGGTTCAGTGACCACGTTCAGCATATAGTGCATGCCGTAGACCAGATAAATGTAGGCGCGCGCCGGCGGGCCAAACATTATCTCGGTGCGAGGCGTGCGTCCTTTGCTGGCGTGGCTGGCCGTATCAAACGGGCCAATGTAGGCCTCGGTTTCAACAATCAGGCCGCTCAAATAATGGCCTTCAATTTCTCGCGCCAGGCGCTGGCCCAATAACATCCGGGCCACGGTTAAGGTAGGTTGAGCAAAAAAATCTTGTTTGATAATGTTTGTGGTCACAAATCACCAATAGGATAAGATAATGAAACGTCATTGTACTTTATCTCGGATGCGTTTCAAATTTTAAATTCCAGATAAATTGGAAGTTTGATAGTCAGGAGAGCCAGATTTTTGGTTTTGAAAAAACTCTAAAAATAGTAACATTCTCCCTGCACCACATGGCAAAAATATGGTATAATAAAACATATTTTGGTTGTGTTCAATCTTTATGTCTAACTTGGCGGCGCCGCTCAAACTTAATCTTTTTAATCACTTTATTCAACGCTGGCAGGGCATTGTTGGCAGCGAGATTCTGTTTCTATCGCCGGCCGGAGAAGTGCTGGCCAATTCCAACGGCGTCCCGGCCAACAACTGGCCGGAAATATTAGCCCAAGCCGCGCCCAACCATCCCACTTTTTTAACCCATGCCAACCAGGCCGTATTAATCGCGCCCCTGGCCGATAGTCACCAGGCCCACGGTTATCTGGTGGCGCTCGATGCCCAGCCCCAGGATACCCCCTTGTTAACCTGGGGCGCAGAAACCATCGTGGCCCGCCTGACCGACGAAATGGCCTTGCAAGATATGACCGACGAGTTGATTGGGGCCTGGGATCAACTGGAATTGGTCTATCGAGTGACCCAAAACCTGGCCCTCACGTCAGACCTGATTGCCACGCTCAAATCCATCCTCCAAGAAATCCGCAAAGTGATTGACACCCAAAACGGCTTTATTTTACTAAAACGCGCCGGTAGTTTAGAGTGTGTCACCTGTACGCCCGGTTTGCGCCATCAAGTGCATAATGAAACACTGCTGGACAATCTTATTAAGGCCAATCATGTAGTGTTGTGCAACGATATCGCGACCTGTCGTGACCTTTGGCCGGATGCGCCGGCCTATGTTGAAAATTTACTGGCCACGCCCTTGCTTATCCTGGATGAAGAAGAAACCAAAGTAGCCCTGGGGCTAATTAACAAAGCCAATAAAAACTTTACGGCAGGCGATGTGAAACTATTGGCCGCCCTGGCCCAACAGGTGGGCACGATCATTAAAAATTTCCTGACCCACCAAAAGCTAATTCTGGAAGAGCGTTTGACCCGCGAACTGGAAATTGCCGCCGAAATCCAGGAAAGTTTTTTGCCAACCAAGTTGCCCCAAATGGGCGGGTTGGCCATTGCCGTGGCCTCTATTCCCGCCTCAGAAGTTGGCGGCGATTTTTATGACTTTATCACCGTTGACGAGCGCAATCTGACCCTGGTTATTGGCGATGTGGCCGGCAAGGGCATTCCGGCGGCCATGCTCACCTCGGTTACCAGAACCATGCTGCGGGTAGAGGCCATGCGGGGCGAACTCCCCCACCTGATCATTGACCAGGCCAATAACGTGCTGCACCAAGATTTAAGCCGGATCGACTCGTTTGCCACGGCCTTTGTGGCGGTGATAGATACTTACGAAAGCACCCTCAATTATGCCAGCGCCGGTCACACCCCCGGTATTCTCTGGCGGGTCAATACGCGCACCACCGAACAATTGCGGGCCACCTCGCCGCCGATAGGCATTTTTGGCCATCAGAGCAAAGCGGTGGACACCATTCACCTCAACCCTGGCGATACCCTGGTTCTTTACACCGACGGCATTACCGAGGCGCAAGCGCCCAACGGCAACCTGTTTGGCCTTAATCGCCTCATTTACACCATTGAGTCGCGGGTTAACGAGCCGCCCGAAGTGCTCCAGCAGGCCATCCAGTCTGAAATTGCCAATTTTCGGCGCAATGCGCTGGGACGAGATGACGCCACGCTGCTTATTGTTAAAATCCTGCCCCAATCAGAGGGGGTCGCGCCTAAAGATATTTCCACCATCATCAAAACCGTGAACTTTTCTTATCCCGCTGATGTGAAATACCTGGGCGACATTTCCCAAACAGTAAGCGCTGCCTGCCAGGAGTTACCCGCCTTACCGGTTTCCCCCAATGCCGATGATTTTATCTACCTGGTTGAATTGGCTATTTCAGAAATTTGCACCAACATTATCAAACATGCCTATGCCCGTAAAGACGGTCAGATCAAAGGCCAGATAACCTTGCTCAATAACGGGTTGCAATTAGACCTTTACGATACCGGCGAAAGTTTTGATCCCACCGTTATTCCACCGCCCAACTCCGACCCTCACCGGCTGGAAGAAGGCGGCTATGGCTTGCACATTGTCCGCCAGATAATGGATGTTGTTTCTTATGATTACAATGCTGAAACAGGTAATCATTGGCGTCTCTTAAAACTATTGCCACCTGCCTGAGCCGCAAGGCCTGGTGATCATACTGTATCGCTTAAATTGCATCTTGTTTCTTTAATGATTACAATAGAGCCTGACTGAGTAAACAACAATCTGTAACATGTTCTAACCGTTTGTCGAAACCCCTCGGCCTGGGTTTGAGCCACCGGCGGACCGGGTTCAGCCAAACAAAAAAGTTACCCTGACCCTAATTGTATCAACTTGCAAACACATTTGGAGGAAATCTATGGAGATCACTACAAAGTCTGTATCCTCGGCGGTCAATATTGTTTCATTCAACGGCGCCTTGAATGCGCGTTCGGCTGAAGAGGCCAAACAGACATTCAGAAACTTGGTTGAACAGGGTGTCACCCAGGTAATTGTTGATCTAAAAGAGGTGCCCTTTATTGACAGTTCCGGCCTGGCCGCCCTGGTTTCCGGTTTAAAAACATTGGGCGGCGAATCCGCCAATCTCAAACTGGCCGCTCCCCAATCACAGGCTCGTTTGTTGTTTGAACTGACCATGTTTGATCGCGTTTTTGAAATTCATGATAGTGTTGAGGATGCCTTGAATAGTCCGGAAGAGTGAAAGGCAAAAGCCAATGGACATCATATCCCAAAACCTCGAGACGGACGTTATGCTGGTTCGCCTCAATGGCCGGCTCGACGCCACCACCAGCCCGGAAGTCAGGGCCACCCTGCAAAAATTATTGGAAAAAGATGAGCCAAAAATAATTATTGACCTGCAAGAGGTGCCTTTTATTGACAGTTCTGGCTTGGCGTCGTTGGTGTCGGGCTTGCGTTTGGCGCGCGAAAAAAATGGAATTATTGCTTTGAGCGGCATCCAACCCCAGGCCCAAACCGTTTTTCGTTTAACCATGCTCGACCGGATTTTTCCCATTCATCCTACCTATAACGATGCCAGGCAAAGCCTGATTTAAGCGAACCGTGTAAATTTCTGTGAGCGCAACCATTTTGATAATTGATGATGCCGTACATATCCGCCGCCTGGTAGCCAGAATGTTAGAACAGGCCGGTTTTTCCACGTTGCAAGCGGCCGACGGGCTTGAGGGTTTACTTTTGTTAAGAGAACAAAAACCGGACGTGGTTACCTGTGATATTTCTATGCCGCTTATGGACGGCTACGAATTTTTGACCGCCGCCAAAGAATCCCCCGAAACCCGGCACATCCCCATCATCGTGATTACCGCCATTGGTCAGGAAGAAGAAGTGGCCAAAGCCTCGGAAATGGGCGCCGACGCTTACCTGACCAAACCTTTTAGTTCCAGCAACTTGCTTGAAACAATTCAGACGCAACTAAAAAAATAAACCCTGCCAATCCAATCCTATTAAATAGCAGCAACTTACAAGTGTCCTATAGCTACTGAGGAGGCAACAATGAAAAAGCAGTGCTTATTGGTTTGCTTGATAATTGCGCTTACTTTGATGTTAAACGGCTGCGGCGCAACGTCTCCCCCGGCGGAAACGGCCCTTCTCCCAACCCCTACACTCCGGCCAGCCACCACCTCAGTGCCTCCTACGCCCATCCCTTCGCCCACCGCTACCCCTGTCCCTCCTACTGCCACCCCTCCACCCACCGCTGCCCTTGCCCCCCCCACGCCAACAACTGTACCGTTTGCCCTGAAAAGCGGCGCCTTTGGATCAGGCGACACAGTTCCTCAGCAATATACCTGTGATGGCGAAAACATCTCCCCCCCGCTGAGTTGGAACGAACCACCTTCCGGCGCGCAAAGTTTTGCCCTCATTGTTGATGACCCCGACGCGGTGCAGGTGGCCGGTATCGTTTGGGTGCATTGGGTGCTCTACAATGTACCCGCCTCTACCCGTTCCTTGCCCGAAAATGTTCCGGCAGACGCTCAACTTTCTGACGGCAGTTTGAGCGGCACCACCAGTTTTAAGCGGATGGGTTATGGCGGCCCTTGCCCGCCGCCGGGTTTCCCTCACCACTATGTTTTTAGCCTTTACGCTCTGGATACCGGCCTCAACCTGGCCGCCGGCGCCACCAAAGAAGAAGTGTTGCAGGCCATGCCAGCCCACATCCTGGCCCAAACAGAATTAGTAGGGATATACGAACGCAAATAAAATAATAAACTTTAGTAATCTAAAAGTTTATAAAATCACCTCAAAGTTGACAAAACAAATAGCCTCCTCTATAATCTAACCGTTCATTTCCAATACTGCTTTTGCAGGAGGTTCCCCGTGGCCCGAGTTCTATGGGTAGAAAAACAAATTGATTACGAACCGCAGGGCATCATGTCTATGTCTGCGGTGTTAAAAGAGGCCGGGCATCACGTGGCCCTCACCATTGCCGCCCAGGAAGACCCGGTGCAGGTTGCCAAAGATTTTCAGCCCGACATTCTCGGGTTTAGCACCATGACCGGCTCGCAGCATTATTATTTTAAACTCAACCGCCGTCTCAAGGAAGCCTTGAACGGCCGGGGCAAACGAGTGTTGAGCGTTTTTGGCGGCCCGCATCCCACCTTCTTCCCCGACATCATTCACGAAGAGGGCGTTGATGGCGTTTGCGTGGGTGAAGGTGAAGGCCCAATAGTGGACCTGGCCAATGCCCTGGACAACGGCGGCTTCCGGCCGAACCTCCTCAACTGGTGGTTCGACGTTGACGGCGAGATCATCAAAAACCCGGTGCGCCCGCTCATCCGCCAA
This sequence comes from Anaerolineae bacterium, assembly GCA_016931895.1. Lineage (NCBI taxonomy): Bacteria > Bacillati > Chloroflexota > Anaerolineae > Anaerolineae bacterium. The sequence goes on along the minus strand of JAFGDY010000043.1, from coordinate 31,574 downwards.
TTGGGCAACTTGCCCATGCCCGACCGCGAATTGATTTACAGCAAACACGCCCCCACCCGCAACAGCCCCATCAAACACTTTATGGCCAGCCGGGGTTGCCCCTACCATTGCACCTACTGCTTCAACCACGCCTGGTACAAAATCTACACCCGCGAAAAGCGCGGCTACCAGCGCACCATTGATTCCGTCATCGAAGAGGTCAATTGGGTGCGGGAACGCTATCCGCTGGAACAGGTTGTTTTTCTGGATGACCTGTTCATCATCTACATGGATTGGCTGGAAGAATTTGCCGAGCGTTTCCCCAAAGAGGTGGGCCTGCCCTTCTTCTGCAACGTGCGTTCCAATTTGCTAACCCCCGAAAAAGTGGCCCTGCTCAAAAAAGCAGGGGCCAACACCGTGAGCATGGGCATTGAGGCCGGCAACGATCGGCTGCGCAATGAACTGCTCAAACGCAAAATGTCCCGCGAAACCATCATCGAATCGGGCCGGATGTTGCACAAGGCCGGTATTAACCTGACCGCCACCAACATCCTGGCCCTACCCACCGCCACCCTGGAAGACGACCTTGAAACCATGCGCCTTAATGCCGCCGCCAAAGTAAAGTATGCCCACGCTTTTTTGTTCCAGCCGTATCCGGCCACCGAGTTGGGTGAATTTACCCTGCAAAATGGCCACATGGCCGGCAGCTTTGAGGATATTGGGGCCATTGCCTGGGATAGGTCCATTCTCATCCGCGATAAAAAAGAAAAAAACCAGATGGAATATCTACAACGCTGGTTTGCCCTGGGCGTTGAACATCCCTGGCTAGAACCGGTAATCCGGGTGCTGATCAAAGCGCCTCGCCATAAATTTATAGACACCCTCTACTGGTGGAATCACAAATTGTGGAAAGGATGGGCCATTACGCGCCGCGTGCATCCAATCAAAATTACGCCCAAAATCATTTGGGATAACGCCGCGCACTTCTTAAAAATGGAAGCTTAGCGGATTAGAAACCGGAATTCCAAAAGAGGATAGATGGAATTCGAAAGTTATGCTTATAGCCATATTGCGGGCGCGTTGTACGGGCAGGCTCTGGGCGATGCTTGGGCCATGCCGGCCTATTTCCGGCCCGAACAAACCTGGGAACATTTCGATGGCTGGCTGGAAACCCTGCTGCCGGCTCCCGACGACCATCCCCTGCATGCCGGTCTGCAAGCCGGACAGGTTACGGGCGACACCCACCTGGCCCTGACCCTGGCTCAAACCATTATTGCGGATGGCCAGGTGACCCTTGAGGGCGCCACCAGGGCCATTATAAACTGGTACGATCACGTAAATGGCGACAACGCTCCCTTTGTGGCCCCCAACACCCGCCGCCTTGTAGCCGCCCTTAAATCTGGCGCAAACGTGAGCCTATCTGGCCTGGATTGTAATACCAACACCATGGCCATGGGCATTAGCCCGGTTGGTTTGATCCATTCCGGCAACCCTGATGCGGCCATTGCCGACGCCATTACCGTTTGCACCCCCACCCACTTTGTAGACGTGGCTATTGCCGGGGCGTGCGCCGTAGCGGCGGCCGTAGCCCAGGCCATGTCGGCCGATACCACCCTGGAAGAGATTGTTAACGTGGCCGTCCACGGCGCTCAGATAGGCCGCGAAAACGGTCGGCCCGGTTTGGGAGCCTCGGTGGCCCGGAAAATTGATGTAGCGGTCAATTGGGCCGTTGAGGCCCGCCTGTCCGAACGCGACCGCCTGCGCAACCTCTACGACCTGATCGGCTCAACCCTTTCCGCCGCCGATACTGTCCCTTGTGCTTTTGGGGTGTTAGCCATGGCCAACGGCGACCCGGTTGAAACGGCCATGTTTGCCGCTGCCCTGTCGGGCAAAGCCGATACGGTGGGGGCCATTGCCTGCGCCCTGGCCGGGGCCTGGCAAACGTTTGACGTTATCCCCCTTGAACATATTGAAACATTGCGCCGGGCCAATCCCCAATACAACTTTGAGCAGATAGCTGAAGGCTTGTTTGAACTGGCCTGTCAAAATTACCGGGCCGCCCCTCAAAACAATGCAGACACGCTGGCCGCGCTGTTAAATGATTTAGCCGCTGAAACTTAAAAGGCAGCGCCAGAATGGCCGGGCGAGTCTCTCCCAAGCGTCTCCCTGGGGACAATCCCTTATAGTGACAAAACCGGCAATACAAAACTGAATCGCGCTCCTTGCCCCACCTGGCTCTCCACCCAAATCCGGCCGCCATGCGCTTCAACAATGCGCCTGGCAATGGCCAGACCCAGGCCAGCCCCGCCGGTTTTACGGCTGCGGCTTTTTTCGCCCCGGAAGAACTGGTCGAATACGTGGGGCAAATCCGCGGGGGTAATGCCCTCGCCGGTATCGGCGACATCTACCTGCACCCCCTCCGGCGTTGTGTGGGTGGTCAGGGTGATTGAGCCATCAGCCGGGGTGTGGGCCAGGGCATTTTGCACCAGGTTATCCAACACCCGTTGGATTTTGGCTAACTCGGCCTGGACCATGGGCAAGTCTCGGCCAAAAACGCCCCGCACCAAAATTTGTCTGGCCCTGGCCTGGGCCTGCATAGACTCCAGCACATCTGAAAGAAGATCGTTCAGATTGACCGGCTCCAGTTGGAGTTGAACGTGTTCGCTTTCCAGTTTGGATAATTCAAACAGGTCATTAATGAGATGGGATAGGTTTTCTATTTGCGAGCGGATGGTGCCATAGTAGCGCTGCACAGTGGGCGGGTCGGAAACCACGCCGTCTTCAAGGGCTTCGATCATGGCTTGCATCGAGGTGAGCGGCGTGCGTAAATCGTGGCTGACGGCGGCAATTAAATCCCGGCGAGCCTGTTCCAGCATTTTTTGCCGGGCAAACGACCTGGCTAACTCGTCGGCCATTTTGTTAAAAGCCTGGGCCATGTCGGCCAACTCGTCGGCCTCGCTCACGCTGACCCGCGTTGAAAAATCCCCGGCCGCAATTTTGTGGGCGCTCTCCTGGAGCTGGCCCAAGGATTGGGCCATACTGGCCGCCAATAGATAGCCAAATGACACCGAGAGCATACCGGCAAAAATCAATAGCAGTCCCAGCAACAGAAAGTCGTGCATAGAAACAAACATCAATTGGGAGGTTACATAAATGTTGATAAGGGCAATGACAATGCCCAGGCCGTAAGCCAGCAGCATTTTATAACGGATGCTGTGCAGCCACTTACGCCCCAGCATAAAAATAAGGTAACCGGCCAACAACGAAGGCACGCTGGAGGTTAACAAAAATCTAAGCAAGGCCCTTAAATCATCGGCGGGAGCCTGCATGATGTAAATGGCAATGCCCACCGCCGTTAAAAAAGCCCCCGCCAAGCCCAACAGCGAGAGCCACCAGATTTTTTTCCAGTTCATTTGGGTGTTCATCGGTTCTCTTACCTGTCTGCTTGCGCCTGGGCGTTAAATTTATAGCCAACGCCCCACACGGTGGAAATGTGTTCCGGTTTGGTGGCGTCTTGCTCAACTTTTTCCCGTAACCGGCGCACATGCACGGTCACGGTGCTGGCATCGCCAAAAAAGTCATAACCCCACACGTTATCAAGCAACTGATCGCGGGTAAAAACCTGGTTGGGATGATTCATCAAAAACCAGAGCAAATCAAACTCCTTGGCCGTTAACATTACTTCCTGGCCGTCTTTGGCCCACACCTGGCGCGTGGCGGGATTAAGCGTGATCTGGCCCCTGCTCAGGGGTTGGGCGTGAGGGTCTACCAGGGGTTTAGCCCCGGCCCGGCGCAGCACAGCTTTAACGCGGGCCACCAATTCTTTGGGGCTAAAGGGTTTGCTCACGTAATCGTCTGCGCCCAATTCCAGGCCGGCAATGCGGTCCGACTCCTCGCCTTTGGCGGTGAGCATGATAATGGGAATATCGTAGTCGCCCTGGCGCAGAATGCGGGTTATTTGCAGGCCATCCACCACCGGCAACATTAAATCAAGCACAATCAAATCCGGAATTTTGCGCTCAATGGCGGCCAAAGCCGTTGGCCCATCGGCCGTAACTTCCACCTCAAACCCTTCCCGGCGCAGGTATAGTTCTACAACTTCACGGATATTTGGTTCGTCGTCAACAACCAGGATGCGTTGTTTGGCAGACATACAGACCTCGTTTCATTTGCCAGATTTAGGCACTACGTATGGCCTATCACGTTTCTTCAACCAACAGCGCCTTAACAATCTGCTCCTGTTTTTCATAACCGCCTTCGCCAATATGAATGTAACGGATATGGCCTGTTTTGTCAATGATGTATTTGGCGGGCCAGTAGTGATTATTGTAAGCTCGCCAGGTTTGCCAATTGTTGTCAATGACCACGGGGTAAGGCACCTCCAGGCGGTTGATGGCTTCTTTCATGTTGTCAATATCTTTTTCGTGGCTGAATTCGGGAGTATGCACGCCGATGATGACCAGGCCATCGTTTTTGTACTGGTTATGCCATTCCCTCCATACCGGTGAATTTAGCTTATGTCAGAAATCTTACAATTTTATTGCAAGGTCTAAAAACAAAACACGCGAAGTAGAGCTACTTCGCGTGTTAATGTTCAATCTTTTTTGAAGCAGAATTTATTTTCGCTTGATGAAAAAATCATAATCTATGGGGTGGGGCGAATCGTTTCTGAGCCGGATGAAGTAAATGGTATTGGAAACCAGGTGGCCGTCCCAAACCCAGGTATGCGTGTCGCTGGCTTTATCGTACTTCAGGTCGCTGCCGACGCCCAAAGGGGTAATTTTGTCGGTATCGCCGCGCCGCCAGAGATGTTGTTCCTGGAAGGGATAAATTTCAAAATTAACGTGATTGGTGATATGCCCGGCTCCGGGAGTGTGATTCAACTCAATCAAATAGGGGTGAAATTCAAATTCGTCGGGGTCGGCAAGGTTATATTCAAACTGAAACCAGATGTCTTCTCCGGCGGCCAGGGTGGCCCGGGTGTGGCCCAGGCTCAACGGCAAGGGCGAGCCGATGTCGTGGCCGGTGGGCGTCAATGCAACGGGCTGGGGTTTTGTTTCGGTTTTTGGCCCCATTTCAATGTTGATGATGTCGCCGGGAATCAGGTAATAATCAATCCACTCGTTGCTGCCGTTGGTCAGCTTGACAAAATATTGGTCGCCGTCAATGACCATGCCCCGCCAGAGGCGTTCCCCGGTATTATAGTCGCCGTCCCGGGAAACCCACGAGCCAACGCCAAAATGCTCCATATCGTTTGGGGTGCCGCGTTCCCAGATGTGATATTGCCCGGCAGTAAACATTTCAAAGATAACATTACTGGCAAGGTTGGGTTCGCCGGGGGTGAAGAAGATGGTTAGCGACATATCTTCAAAACGGATATCATCCACTTTACCCGCGGTAAAGGTATACCAATGCTCCGTTTTGGGGGCCAGCCGGCCGATGTTAGGGCCTTGCAAAAGTTTAATGGGTTGGTTGGGATAAATGCTATAACCCTGGCTGGGGTCAGGGGGGGTAGTGACTACAACCCCTGAGGCATTGCCGCTGTCACCTCCGGGCGTCGTCACCCCGGCTACCTGGGCGTCGGGATTAATGGGCGCCAGGGCCGGTGAACCGACCGGCAGCCAACCCAATGAGGCCGCCGACATGAGCCAGGCCGCCGCTTCAGCCGGAGGCAAGCCGTTGATGGCCTGGGCGGCCAGCAGCCAACCCGTGGAAACCGGGGAACTGTCGTCCGGTTGAATAGGCAACGTATCAATAACGGAAGGTTGGGCGGAAACAGGCGGGGCCACCGAAACCGGGGCGGCAGCTTTGCCGGGAGCGGCCGGATTATGCACGCTGATGGCCGCCGGAATCACTTGCGGCTCAAAAGCAGCGGCAGAGGCGGCCAGGGGTTCAAGCCCGGCGCTTTTTTGGCCCAGGGCGGTCAGCCGGTATTGGACCGGGCTGGGCGAGATGTTAAATACGCGCACGTAGTAAATATCATTGGGCGCAACCGAGCCGGCCCAGAAACGTTCGCCGGTAGTTACGTCAAAATCGGCGCTGGCCGGGATGCCCAGTCCCAGGCTGTCAACCGGGCCGCTGTTATCTTTGAGCCAGGCTTCCACCTGCGAAAAGTTGAAGACCTGAAAATTAACCCGGCTGGCGATGGACCGGCCTTCGGCTTCAAAGTTCAAACTGAGAATAACGGAGTTGTAGCCCGGATCGCCCAGGTCTATCCGGCTGTAGGCATACCAATACTCCTGGCCGGGATTGAGTTGGCCGGTATTCAAACCGCTAATCAACAGGTCCGCGGTATAGGGACTGCCGCCCACGCCCTGGCTGGCCCAGGCCGGAAGGGCCGTGGACAGCAGCAATACCGCCGCCAAAGCCACTAATTTGGTGACTGTTTTCATCATGCACGCATCCTTCCTGCAAACACTAACAAACACTATCCAGATAAATCGCCAAAAGCTGCGGGCAGGCAACAAAAAATCGCCTGGCTCTGCGCCGCAACTCCTTCAAACCGGCCCATTCTCCAACCGGAGTGTTCCCATTTGGCCGGGCATAACAAAACACGATAGCACGATTTACCGGATATGTCAATTTTAAGCAAAATTTATGCAAGCAGCAGCCTTAGTACCAACATCTTCTTTTGTTTTAAGCTTATTTTTGTTATACTGGTGGTAAATGTTTAGAGAAAAGTGACAGGGTTTGTTCAGGAGGTTGCCAATGGATACGTCAGCCACCCGATTTTTGCAGCAAGAGAATATCCGTTTAAAAAGAGAGAACGAGGCGTTGAAACAGAAGAACAAAACGCTGTATCATTACCTGGACATTGTTAAAGAGATTTACCAGGCCAATCAAGAAATACCCTTTGCCGAAAAACCGCTTGATGTGCTCGATCAACTGCTCTACCAGGTGATAAACACCGTGGGGGCCAAAGATGGTTCTTTATCACGCCTGGATGAAGAAACCGGCGAATTAGTTTTTGTCCTCGTCCACGGCGATCTGCGAGAGCAACTGCCGGGGTATCGCCTTAAAGGCGATGCCGGCGTGGTTGGCTGGGCTATCAGTAATCAAAAGCCCATCATCGTCAACAACCCCCGCCAGGATTGGCGGTTTTCGCTGGCCGTTGACCAGGAATTTAGCTTCTCCACCCGCTCAATTGTGTGCGCCCCGGTGCTGGCCGATAACAAACCCATTGGCGTGATTGAATTGGTCAACAAACAGGATAATGAATTCACCGAGGCCGATGTAGCTTTGCTTTTAATTTTAAATCAGGTGGCGGCAGCAGTATTGCAAACAATGCCCCCCAACTTTGCCCCTCGGCAACCTGAAGAGGGCGATGATTTGTTTGGCGATTAGCCGCTAAACCCCTATCCTGACGAATTCCGCCGAATTGGTGGCGGTATCATAAATGGCGCACGTTGCTTCACCTTGCCAGCCCAACACCTCGCCCGGATTCAGCCACAGGCAATGGCCTATTTTTTCTTGGTGGCGTTGGTGGGTGTGTCCCGAAAATACAGCCTGGTAATCCCCGGTGCGCGCCAACGCTTTGGCGTAAAACGGGTAATGTGTAACCGCAATTTTGATTCCCTCAAACTCAAGCTCGGCATACTCGCCGTGTAATTTAAGATTGGGATATTGGGTGTGGGCCGCATTTAAAATAGCAAACCTGTCCCCATCTCCATTGCCAAATACACAATGAATATCGCCCTTAAATTCACCGGCTATCACCCTGGAGGGAATGGGCGAACAAAAATCACCGCAAAATATCAGCGCGCCAACCCTTTGCGCGTTGAAGATTTCCAGAGTTTTGTGCAAATTCTCAAGATTGTCGTGTACGTCTGAAAAAACGCCGATGAGCATGTCAACCTCCTCTTTAATTTTACAATTTTAAATTCTCCCCCATGAGTTTATCACGTTACCCCCAATTAGCAAAAGCAACTTTTCTTTATGCAAATTGACGCTGTTTAACGTTCCCCCTTGAGTGTGGTATAATGCCCTCATAAACTACAGCGGAGAATGTAGGGCATGACGGGCCAAAAACTAAAATTTGTTCTTTCAGATTTACACCTGGGCGCCGGCTATGCCCGGGAGAGCCAAAATCGCCGGAAAGGTTTTACCGCCGACCGGGAATTATGTGATTTTTTGCATACAATTTGGCGCGAAAGCGAAAGAGAGCAGCGTGAAATTGAACTGATCATCAATGGCGATTTTTTTGAGTTTCTACAAGTGCCAGCCGTAGAAGTTTACGAACCCCTCAAACATTATCCTCTGGAAGCTTACCTTGACTCCTCTCAAGCAGCCTCGATCAAACGGCTCAACATTATTGCCGAAGGCCATCCCGAGGTATTCAATGCCCTTTCAGACTTTATGCACGTTGAACAGCCCCAACGCCGGATTACCCTTATCAAGGGCAATCACGATGTCAACCTCTTTTGGCCCGGCGTTAAAAGCCGTTTGCGCGAGATATTGGGCGCTTCGGGCACCCGGGCCTCGCTGTTGCTTTTTGCCGACGAATTTGTGAGCCGGGAAAAAATATACGTTGAACATGGCCACCAGCGCGCCGAAAAAATGAATCGTTATCCCGATTTTTTTGACCCTCGCTCGCCCGATAATCCCACCCAACTTCACTACCCGGTTGGCTCCCGGCTGGTGATTAATGCCGGCCATAAACTTGAAAATGAATACTGGTTTGTGGACCATATTAAACCTATCACCACTTTAATCTGGTACGCCCTGCCCTGGGATTTTGACTTTGCCGGTAAAATGTTGGCCCACTATATCCGCCATACGGTTTCAACGGAAGACGATTTGTTACAAGATTTGGAAGATGATGAGAAACGGGGGGCTATGGCCCGGCGTTACGCCAATGATCCGACTTTTCGGCAGCAGTTTCATCAACAACTGCAACCGTATCTCCGGCTAACGGATGAAGATAACCGGGAAGTCGCCTCCTCTCCTCAACTTGTCGTTGGCGATAATGCTTTGGCCATAGGCCAGGCCGACCGGCAGCGACAACAAGCCATGCTACATCATGCGGCTACAGAAATAGTCAAACGAGAAGGGGCCAGGGTGGTTCTGTTTGGACACACCCACTATCCGGTTCAAGAATTTTTAAACAACGACAGTGTTTACATTAATACCGGCAGTTGGATAGAAGATTTTTCCGATGCTTCGCCTGAAACCTGGGCCGCGCTTTTTAGCGGCTCCTGGCAGTCCCATCATGCCGCCGCTCGCCTGCCCTACGCCCGCATTGATTATAACGAACACCATCTCCCCACCGCCCAACTTTTATTTTTTGAGCAAAAAGCAGAAGCGGAAACCCAAAACTTTTTTCAGCAAAAATTTAGCTGGCTGGTCCGTATTTTTGGAAACAGAAGCCTATGACGCTTGAACTCAATCAAGTTGCCCCCCAGGTGAAAGCCATGGGACGTAGTTTGGCCGAACAAAACCCGCTGCGCGATGCAGCCGGGCGACAGGCGCAAGCACTTTTACAACAATTTTCTACCAACCAGTCCACGCTCCACGAGCGCATCCGCCTGGCCGAAAAAGTGCAGCAAAAATTACGCTTTGATTGGGTAGGCGCGGCCCCCACCGCCGAAGCCCTGGGCCAGGCCTACCCTCTCCCTCCCTGCCCGGAGCGCGTCACCGTGATTGCCAGTGACGGCTCTCAGATACTGCCCAGCCGTCACGCCATCACCCTCTACTATCTGGTTAACATTGGCAGTATTGTTTACCGGCATGGTTCAAACCAAAAGCCGGAAACCTACAACCCCAAGCCCCTGCTCTGTTACGCCCCGGATGAACTTCTTGACGCGCAAGGCCGCCTCATCTCGCCGGGCGAGGTCAATGTGAAACGTGATTTGGCGGAATTGGGGGTGTTGGCCGACTTGGCCCCGGCCTACACCCACGCCGGAACAGAGCCGGTAGTGGCCCTGATGGATGGCCGGTTGACCCTGCGAGTTATTGATTTGCCGTTTGACCGGCAAGAGGCGTGTCAAAACGAATACATTGAGCTACTCCACCGCCTGCGGGAAACCCAGGTTTTGCCGTCCGGTTATGTTGACCGCCCCCGCAGCACCTTTGTTTTGGCCCTGTTGCACCTGGCCTCCCTGGACCCGGCGGCCATCACCGAAGAAAACTTGCGCCAGAATCCGTTCCGCCATCTGACCGATCTGGATCTGTTCACTTTTCTTGACCCGGGCGAGCGGAGCGCCATTTTTACCATTAAGGCCAAAAACGTGGAAAAATACAGCCTGGCCGGACACGCCATCCATTTCTTTTATCTGAACGTTGGCAGTAACCAGGCCAGCCCCAACCTGGCCCGGGTAGAAATTCCAGCCTGGGTGGCGGCCAATCCTCAATCCATTGACCTCCTACACGCCACGCTGGTTCGGCAAGCCCGCATTACCGGCAGTTATCCTTATGTTTTGAGTCGCGCCCATGAACTGGCGATTATTTCCGGCGAGGAACGGGAGGCGGTGGAAATGATGCTGGCCGTGGAAATGCGTCGCCAGGGTTTGCTGCCGGCGCTTTCTCCCAAAGAGTTCAACAAAACCCTACTCACCGGCAAGGAAGGTTTTAGATTATGAGCGCAACATTCACCATTGGCTGGGTTTTGCGGGCCAGCACCGTTGGTTTTACCGTTGGCTGCCGCGTATTGCAGCCCAGCGTGCCCCAATTTGGCAATCTGGTTAAAGTGCCGTTGCCCCATGAAAAAACCCACATCTTTGGCCTGATCTACGACGTGCAAGTGCAGGACGACCCGGCCGTCCGCCAACTGATTTTAGCCGGAGAGATGGAAACAGAGGCAATCCTGGACCAACGGGAGAACCGGCTGGTGCCCATTGAAATTGGGGTGCTGGTGGTGGGTTATCAACAGGGCCAGGAAATTATTCAAGGCTTGCCGCCCCAACCGCCGATCAGCCTGGATGTGTTGGTAATGTGCGACGAAACCGACATTCGGGCGTTCACCAAACAGTTAGACTATATGCGGCTGGTGCTTAACGCCGGCCAGATTCCGGCCGATGAATTGCTTATTGCCAACTTGCGCCAGGCTGCGGCGGTGTACTCTCCTGAAACCCGTCGCCAATTTTTGCTAAATGCCGGACGCGAGTTGGCCCGTCTGCTCAGTTTTGACCTGGTACGACTGGACGGAATTTTGAAACGCATTAAACCCGAGGCATGATGAAATACACCCAAACCCAACTCAACCAACTCCTCCAAAGCGGCCAGCGTCCCCTCTGGTTGACCAACGCCGATTTGAGCGGGGCAACCCTCCAGGGAGCAGATTTGCGCCAGGCCCGTTTATTGCGGGCCAATTTGAGCGGGGCAAACCTCAACGGGGCAAACCTCAACGGGGCCGATCTGACTTATGCCAATTTGAGCCAGGCCAAGCTGAATGGGGCCAATTTAACCCAGGCTGCTTTAAGCGGCGCTAATTTGAGCCAGGCCGTGTTGAGCCAGGCTACCTTGACCGAGGCTGACTTGAGCCGGGCTACTTTGAGCGGGGCGGATTTCAGCAAGGCCGCGCTCAACCAGGTCAATCTGAGCGAGAGCAACCTGAGTGGTGTCAATCTTAGTGAAACCGACTTGAGCCAGGCTAACCTGAGTGAAGCCAATCTGCGCCAGGCGAATCTGTATAGAGCCAATCTAAGAGAAGCCACGCTGCGGGAAGCCGACCTGAGTGGGGCCAATCTGGTTGAGGCAAGTTTAGCCGGCGCTGATTTAGAATTTGCCATTATGCCCAACGGCATGGTGGCGGAGTAGGGTGATGAAGTTCTGGCCTTGGCCCGCCGGGATAAAACGATTTTTTCAAAACGGTTTGGCCGCCCGCAAGCAAACAGAGCAGGCGCTGCGCCGCGAGCACAGTTTATTGGCCTGGATTATGGAGACCAGCCCGGCCGGCATTACTATCGTCAACCGGGCCGGGCAAATTATATTTGCTAATGTTCAGGCCGAAAAGGTATTGGGCTTGACCAAGACTGAAATTACCGACCGCGCTTACAATGCGCCAGAGTGGCGCATTACCGATTATCAAGGTCGGCCCTTCCCCGACGAAAAACTACCCTTCCGCCGGGTGATGGCCACCGGCCAACCGGTGTCCAACGTGCGGCACGCCATTGAGTGGCCTGATGGACGGCGGGTTTTGCTTTCCGTCAACGGCGCGCCGCTACTTGATGAGTCAGATCAGGTAGAGCGGGTGGTTTTTACCATTGAAGACGTTACCGAACGGGCCCACGCAGAGCAGGCGCTGCAACTTCAGCGAGACCTGGCCCTGGCCTTAAGTTCAACCAACGAGTTGGCAGAGGCTTTGCGCCGATTACTGGAGGCCACCTTCAATATAGAGGGCCTTGATTGCGGCGGGGTGTATCTGGTTAATAGGCATACGGGGGAGCTGGACCTGATCTATCATAAAGGTTTGCCGCCTCAATTTGTGGAGCGGGTTTCTCATTACAAGGCTAACTCGCCCCAAACGCGCTTGATTATGGCCGGCAAGCCTGTCTACCGCTCCTATGCTGAAATTGTCCCTATCACGGATGAAGTCCGGCAGGGTGAAGGCTTGCGCGCTATGGCCGTCATCCCCATCCGGTATGAGGGGCAGGTTATGGCTGCGCTCAACCTGGCCTCGCACACGCACGACGAGATTCCCGGCAGGGCGCGAGAGGTGCTGGAGACTGTGGCTATTCAAGTTGGCGGGGCGATTGCCCACATGCAGGCTGAAGCCGCGCTGCGGGAGAGTCAGGCAAATTTGCAGGCTTTTTTTGACGCCCTGGATGATTTTTTGATTATTCTTGACGCCGAGGGCCGGATTGTGCGGGTCAATCCGGCCTTCCAGGCTCGATTGGGATACTCGGCCGAAGAATTGGTGGGGGCCAGCATACTCACTGTACATCCGGCGGAGCAGCGCGAAGCCGCCGTCGTTATTGCGGATATGTTGGCCGGAAAGGCTACCGTTTGTGCCATCCCCTTACTGGCCAGGGATGGCACCCAGATTCCGGTTGAAACCAAGGTTACGCAAGGTAAATGGAGTGGGCAAGACGTTTTGTTTGGTATCTCGCGTGACGTGAGCGAGCGCAAGGAGAGCGAAGAAATTCTTCGCCAACGCAACCGCGAACTGGCCATGCTCAACCAGGCCAGCCGGGCGCTCAGTTCTTCGCTCAATTTGGACGAGGTGCTGGCTAACGTGTTGGGAGAGGTGCAGCGTTTGCTCAACGTTTTAGCTTGCTCGGTGTGGTTGATTGACCCGGAGACAAACGAATTGGTGTGCCGCCAGGTCACCGAACCGCAGGGCCAGCTTGTGCGAGGCTGGCGGCTGGCGCCGGGGCAGGGCCTTGGCGGTTGGGTGGTTGAGCATAAAGAGAGCCTGAATGTGCCGGATGTGCTGGCCGAGGTCCGTCACTTTAAAGGCGTTGACCAAAAAACCGGGCTGCACTTGCGCTCCATTCTTACCGTGCCGCTGCTGGTTAAACAAAAGGTGCTTGGCGTGATGCAGGTGGTGGACGAGCGCCCGCATCGTTTTGACGAAACCCACGAGACCCTGCTGGAATCGCTGGCGGCCACGGCGGCCATTGCCATTCAGAACGCCCAGTGGTACGAGCAGGCGCGTCAAGATGCGGAAACCAAGTTAGCCCTCTTCCACGAAGTCAACCACCGGGTCAAGAATAATCTTACCGCCATCATCGGCCTGCTCTACGCCGAACGACGCCATGCCCAGGAAACGCGCCCCTACGAGGAGATTATTAATGCCCTGGTCAATCGGGTGCAGGGTCTGGCCACCGTGCATGAACTTTTGTCTGCCGCCGAGTGGCGCCCCCTGCCGTTGAGTGATTTGGCCACCCAAATCATCCACGCGGCCGTGCACGCGCTCTCGCCGGTGCAAACTGTATCGGTAGACGTGTCTTCCTCACCCATCGAGGTGTCGCCGGCCCAGGCCAATCACCTGGCCCTGATTATTAATGAACTGGCTACCAATTCCATAAAATATGCCCTGCGCGAGCAGGAAAAGGCCAAAATCAGCGTGCGTATAGGTGAAGATGAAAACGTGATCAGGTTCAAATTCCGCGACAATGGGCCAGGCTACCCGGCGGACGTTTTGCAATTGGAGCGTCATAACGTAGGCCTGTATTTGATCCAAACCATTGTCCAGGGCGGGTTGCGGGGAGAGTTGTCGCTTCATAACGAGGAGGGGGCCGTTACCCTGATCCAATTTAAGGCAGCGTAATAAACCATTGGCCTTCTCGTTGGCCGGGGATGATGAGGCGGAACGGGTTGGATGTGCCCCCCTTTATCAAAGTGCGCCCAAAATCTGCAGATTTCTAAAAGTCTCATCAATCTTTCATTTGAAAAATGATCCATGCAACAAAACAAAACCATTATTCTGGTATCAGCTCTAATTCTTTTTTGTGTTTGCCTTGTTTTTGCCGGCGGCCTGGGCTTGGGGATGGGTTTGAGCAACACAATTGACCCATCTTTTTTCGACCAACCAGAATTGGCGCTAACCGAAGCGCCAGCCGAAGCGCCAGCCGAAGCGCCAGCCCCCTACCAACCCCCGGAACGCCCGGCCCGGCAGGGACGGCTGCTACGGGAGGATGATTTTAGTGTTGAGCAGTGGCCGGTTCACCACGATAATGAACATCGGAAGGGGTACGCTAACGGCCAATATTTTATTGTTGTGGAGGCAACGGACTATAATTACTGGTCTGTAGCCGGAGAGACGTACCAGGATTTTGTGCTGGAAGTAGAGACCACCCAACTGGCCGGTCCCGACAATAACGACTATGGCGTTATCCTGCGCTATCAGGACGATGCCAATTTCTATAGTTTTGAAATTAGCGGCGATGGTTTTTACACCTTCACCAAGCTGGTTGATGATGAACTGCTTGACATTATTCCCTGGCAAGAAAGCGACCTCATCAACCAGGGCCGGCAGCGCAACACTCTGCGGGTGGAGGCAATTGGTTCCCACTTTGCCCTGTACATTAATGATGAACTGGTTGACGCGGCCATAGATGCGGATTTTAGCCAGGGAGATATTGGCCTGGTGGTTGGCACTTACGAAGAGCCGGGCGCGCACATAACGTTTGATAATTTGAAGGTGTGGGCGATAGCAGAGTAGCAGGCAGGTAATAAAATTTGTTACTTGGCTACTCTGCTACCTTGCTACTTGATTTACATAAACCGTACGAATAGGATAGGGAATATTAATGCCTTCCTTTTCAAAAGCCACTTTGATCGCTTTGACAGCTGCATCCAGGGTGGGAAAATAATCGGCTTGGTGCAGGTCAACCCAAAAATAGAGGGAAGCATTGATAGCGCTGTCGGCAAATTCTTTAAAGATAACGGTTGGCTCTGGATCGTCTTTGATAACACCGGGCAGATCGGATACAACCTTGAGCATGGTATCGTGGGCTTTTTGTAGGTCGGTTTCGTAACCTACGCCGATGTCCAGGCCAATGCGGCGTTTGTCTACTTTTGAGTAGTTGGTGATGGCGCTGGTGTAAACACTGGCATTGGGCACTAACACCAGCAGACCATCCCAGGTATGGATGGTGGTGGCCCGAATCTGAATATCCGTAACGGTGCCGCTGTAACCGGCCACTTCAATTGATTCGCCAATGTCAAAGGGTTGTTGCAGCAAGAGCAGGATACCGGCCACAAAATTTTCGGCAATGTCTTTGAGGGCAAAGCCAATGGTAAAGCCGGCAATGCCCAAGCCGGCCACAAAGCCGGTCACATTAAAACTAACCTGCTGCAAGGCCCAGATAGTGCCCAGAATAATGAGCGACCAGCGGGTCAAACGGCAAAATAGCATGGACAGTTCGGCGTCAAACCGGCGTTTTTGGGTTGCGTTTTTAACCGCTTTGGCGGCCAGGTTGGCCACGTAGAGCATCACCAAAAAAATAACAATGGCCACGACGAGTTTGGGAATAAAAATAAGCACTTCTTCAAGCAGTTTTTGGATGGGCGCGTTGAAAAAATTGTAATCCATAACCATATCTCCTCTAAAAATAACAAATGTGTCCAATACTCTAATGGTATAAAAACTGGTCTAATAAGCAAATCCAAACAGGATCAGTAAGGAAAATCAACATGGCCGATAACATGAACGAACTCGATGAATTTTTCCCTCGCCCCACCCGCGAATTGGGCGTGGTCATCAGCGGCTCATTGAGCCAGGGGCTGGAGGTAAAACTCAATCCCGACGCGCCGGTGGAAGAGATTGCCGTAGGGCGTTACGTTACCATCCAGGGGTCTCAATTGAAATTTTTTGGCATGATCACCGACGTGGCCCTGGACAATATTAATCCCCAAATTGAAAAAATCCCGCCCGATGTCAGCGACCCATTTTTGCGGACCGTGTATACCGGCAACAGCGTGTTTGGCCGCCTGCACGTTGCCCCCATGCTGGTGCTGGATAAAAGCGCCGGCGAACCCCGCCCGGTCAAAACCATTCCCGGCCACTTTGCCGCCGTGCGCGTGGCCGCCGAGGAGGATGTTAATATGGTTTTTGGCCGGGAAGATGAGCAGCACTTTCACGTGGGCCAGCCGCTGGATATGGAGGATGTCCACATCAATCTGGACCTCCACCGGATGGTGGAGCGGAGCGTGGGCGTTTTTGGCAAAAGCGGCACGGGCAAAAGCTTTTTGACGCGCATGCTGCTGGCCGGCGTGATCCAGCGCCGGGTGGCCGTTAGCCTTATTTTTGACATGCACAACGATTACGGCTGGGAAGTGCAAAGCGAGGGTCGCACCAAAGTTAAAGGGCTGAAACAACTTTTTGAGCAGCAGGTGGCCATTTTTACCCTGGACGAAGAATCTAGCCGGCGGCGGCGGGTGCGGCCTGATTTTACCGTGGTCCTGGACTGGTCCGACATCCAGCCTGAAGATTTGGAAATGCTGCGCACCACCCTTGACCTGAGCGACCAGATGATTGGCGCCGCCTATACCCTGCGCCGGGCCTGGGGACGAGGTTGGATCAAACAACTGCTCGGCGCCGAAAAAGATGAAATTGACATGTTGGTGGAAAGCACCACCATCAACCGTTCCAGCCTGGACGCGCTCAACCGCCGTCTGGAGCGGCTGACCCGCTTTGACTTTTTGCGCGACAGTTGGAAAGGCGACTCGGCCCAGCGGATTATTGAATACCTGGAAAAGGGCATCAGCGTGGTGCTGGAGTTTGGCCGATACGGCAACTCGCTGGAAGCTTACATTTTGGTAGCCAATTATTTGACGCGCCGCATCCACCAGATGTATGTGGAACGGATGGAACGCGCCCTGGGTGAAGCCGCCCAGGAACCGCCCCAACTGCTCATTGTCATCGAAGAGGCGCATAAATTCCTGGACCCCCAAATTGCCCGCCAAACGATTTTTGGCGTGATTGCGCGCGAACTGCGCAAATATAACGTGACTTTGTTGATTGTTGACCAGCGCCCCTCCGGCATTGACGACGAGGTAATGAGCCAAGTTGGCACTCGCGTTACCGCGCTGCTGGATAACGAACGGGATATTAATGCCGTATTTACCGGCGTTTCCGGCGCGGGGGCGTTACGGGAGGTGTTGGCTCGTTTGGACACCAGGCAGCAGGCCCTCATTTTGGGCCATGCCGTACCCATGCCTGTTGTTATCCACACCCGCACCTACGACGCCAGTTTTTATGCTGCGGTGGGTTCTACTAATTTGCGCCACAACCGGGAGGAACGGGTCAACCTGCTGCGCGGCGAGCCGGAGACAGGGATTGATTAAAAATTTGTCACTATTCAAGCCGGCAAACGCCGGCGTGAATTGACGCTCACTGCCTGCTAGAGTACAATTCCTTAATAAAGATCGGCAACCGCTGATTAGATGCTTTATCTCCCTATCTTGCCTCCTAACCTTATGTTGGCTATAATTCCAATTAGCCCAATTAAAATTCTGGTGCGAGGGGCAAGGCAAAAAACTACTTTTTATGTCCGCAGTCTAAAAATATGTCATTTTCATTGAACAATCCTCAAAAGCCCAATCCTTCTTCAGAATCAGATTTTGATAATGCTGATTTTCTGGATAGGCAGGCCAACCCTGACCCTGCTGATGATTACCCGTTTGGGCCGGAAGAAACGCCTCTCCCTGCTTTTGATCCCACCAAAACGGAAAACGAGGCCCCCCTTAAAGCCCTGGTCAATACCTTGCCGGAGTTAGCGGCTATCTTGAATAACGAAAGGCTGGCGCTTCCCCCACCCCCCAAACATATCTACCAAATCTCGCCGGCAGAGCCAGACTGGTCGGATTATAGTTTGCCCCCCCTTCAAGATGAAGCGCCCGAACCAGAATCCCCCTCCGGCTGGCAAACAGCGTGGGCAGTGCTGCGTGAGGTGGGCGAAACCATCATTCTCACCCTGATCATTTTCTTTTTAATCCAAACCGTTATCCGCAACTTTCGCGTGGTGGGCACCAGCATGGTTGATAACCTGCACGACGGCCAATACCTGATTATTGATAAGTTGACCTACAGTAAATTGCTCAGAGAAACCTTGGGCTGGAGCGGTCCCCGCCACGGCGACGTGGTGGTGTTTGAGCCGCCCAGCCATCCCGGCGAAGATTACGTCAAACGCATTGTTGGCCTGCCGGGTGAAACCATCGAAATCACAGGCGGCAAGATATACATTAATGGCCAGGAGTTGCCGGAACCTTTCCAGCCAAAAACGCCGGCCTATCAGTTGGCGCCGCAGGTGGTCCCTGAAGGCCACGTGTATGTTTTGGGCGATAATCGTAATAATTCTAACGACTCGCACAACTGGGGGCCTTTACCCATTGAAAATATTGTGGGGCGGGCCTGGATATCTTATTGGCCGCCCCACGAGTGGGGCGTTATTCCGTATGATGCGCCCACTGAACAGGCGACGCTCAAGCACTTTTTTGGCAAACTGATTCCCGACGCGAATGCGGGGAGTGAATGAGGCTCTGACCGGTACTGCAAAAATGATTGCTGCGGGCGCTACTGATTGGGGGGTAGCGTCGGCGTAAAAATTGCTAAAGAGGCGTAAGCATCATGAACATCTGCCCATCCTGTCATGTTGGTCGTTTACAGCGACGGATTATGGTTTACCTGCAATGGCACGATGATACCCTGCTCATTGCCAACCGTATGCCGGCTGTCGTGTGCGATGTATGCGGTGACCGCATTTACGACCACGACGCGGTAGAAAGTTTGCAGCAATTGCTCTGGTCTTATCCGCCGCCTCCGGCCAGAACCATCTCTAGCAGTAATACTTAAAAACAGCCGGAAATACGGCATAAAGACAACCCCCAAATTCAGGAATGTTTTATGAGCAATATTCGTCCGCTTTCCACGGGTCGGGTTACAGCCGATTTTTTTACCGGCAGCTATCGTCTTTCGGCCAGCGTTCTGGTTTACAAACGGCGCCTGGTTGATATTTTGGCTGATCGAACCACAGACTATCTGGACCTGGTTGACGTTTATGTTTCTCGGATTAATAGCCCCGGCAATATTGTGGCTACTTATCCCCGAGGCTCGCTGGTTAAACAAGAGATCAACTTCATTCTTCTGTCCAGTTTAAGCGAGAGTATCTCCAAAGACCGGTTTTACACGCCCAACCGGGTCACGCTACCCATTTTTATCACCGTCCCCTCCTTTGAAATACAAGGCCAATTTCAATGGCTGGGCGACCTTGAAGTTAAAAAGATTATGGCCACCGACACCCAAAGATTTTTACCCATTTTGAAGGGCACGGCCCGTAACGCCCACTTCCCCGACGTTACCTTTGAGGGGCCGGCTATACTGGTCAATAAACCCAGAGTGGAAATGCTGTGTATCGGCGACAAAAAATAAGAAAGAAGCCATGGCCACTATTTTAGTAATAGACGACGACCAGAGCATCTTGCGCCTGCTGGAATTTACCATCAAACGGGCCGGGCACAATATCATCACCAGCACCGATGGCCTGCAAGGATTGGCCCAGGCCGAGGCCCAAAAACCCGACCTGATTGTGGCCGACGTGATGATGCCCAATATGACCGGCTACGAATTCTGCAAGCAGGCCCGGGCCAATCCCGTTCTCCAGGAAACGCCCATCATTGTTTTTTCGGCCCGCTTCCAGCCGGTTGACAAACAAACCGCGTTGGAGGCCGGGGCCACGGATTATTTGCCCAAAACCACTTCCCCTGATCATTTGATTAAACGCATCAATGAACTTATTTCAACCAGCCAAAAGCCTGTGGCCGCCCGGGGCGTGGTGGGGCTGTTTAGCCTGCGCGGCGGCGCCGGGGTAACCAGCCTGGCCGTTAATTTAGCCGTGGTTCTGGCTCAATCCCAGAAAAAGCCAACATCTCTGGTAGATTTGGCCCGCTTGGGCGGGCACGCCGCCCTGATGTTGGGCCTGCGCCCAACCGGCAGCCTGGCCCAGGCCCTGACCAACGCCTCAAACACGCTCACCCCCGACGCCATCAAACCCCATCTAATGCCGCATCCGGCCGGGCTGCATTTGCTGGCTTCATCCCATGTTTATGGGCATGAGTTGTCGTTAGCCGATCATCGGTTAGAGCAACTGGTGTCTCTTTTGAAGTCCGGTTTTCCTTTTGTAGTTTTAGACATTCCCTGTTTTTTAGAACCAGACTTTGCCGCTGCCTTGCAATTATTTGACAAGATAGGTCTGGTCCTCTCCCCCGATATGCCCTCCTTGCAATCCACAGCCATTGCCCTGCAAAGCCTGGCCCGGCTGGGCGTTACTGAAGATAAAATTGCCCTGGTGGTCAATCAGATTATGGCCCAGGGGGCGCTACCCCTGGAAACCATTCAAAAGGCTATTAAACGACCGGTGGCAGCCAGCATCCCTTATGAACCTGAAATGATTAGAGCCATCAATAGCGGCAAGCCGCTGGTGCTCAATAGCCCCAACTGCGCCGGGGCAACGGCCATCATAGGGCTGGCAAATACGCTTCTAAGCTGAAAGAGGGCCAACCACCCATAATAGTCAACCTTCAGTTTGACCGAAATCATCAACAATGGTATAGTATCCGCCTGCCGGATGGCGTTATTTGCCCTCGTCGTCTAGGGGCCTAGGACACAGCCCTTTCAAGGCTGCGACACGGGTTCAAATCCCGTCGAGGGCATTTTTTTATTTTAAAATGTAGTAGGTTCCGCCGTTGTCCCCTACCCGCAGCAATAAATCCCGCTGCACCAGGTGGGCCAGGTCGCGCTGTAAAGTTTCTCCGGCCACATCGGGGCACAATTGGCCGTAGTCGCTGTGGGCCAGCCGCCCCTTTTCCCAAACAAAATTCATCAATTTGATCTGTCGCGCGGATAACCCTTGCGCCAGCCATTTGTGCAGAGAAGGGACATCCGGCTGGCCGGCCAGCACCGCCGCAGGCTGGCTGAAGAGGGTAACTTTAAAGCCCGCCGCCGTTTCCTCAAATCTTGGCCCGGGCAATCCTTCCTCGGCCATCCGGCGCACTACCCGGTCAAGGCCGGCTCCTAATCGTTCCATAAAGCCCATCTCCGCAAGAACCTGCGCCATCGTTTCATTGCGGCTGAACCGTTCAACAAGCAGGTTGTCCACCGTTACCTGGCCAGGCAAACGGCCAGGGCTATAACACTCCAGCCGGTCGGCAAAAATGCTGAGCCGGGCGCTGTCGCCCCTGATATCGTAGGCGCGATGCGCCACAGCATTGATCATCACTTCGCGGACCACGTCGAGGGGGAGGCCCGGCTGCTCCGTCCACTCCAGGTTTTGCAAATGGAAATTGGGCGTCAGATATTTCAATACAAACGCCTCGGCCTGCCGGATCTGGGTGGGCAGCGGCCCGCGAATATCCTCGCGGGCAAGGGGGTCGTCGGCCTGGCAACCTTGATAACACACGGCAATGATTTCGGCGGAGGGAAAAAGATGGGCGGGGTCGCGGCCAAAAAGCAGCAGACCCGCATTGGTAGGGTACGGGCGGCCTTGCTCGTCTTTAAGCAAACAGCCCCGCTTAAATAATGCTTCCTCCACCGAATCTGTGTTTAGTCTGGCTGCATTATCGGCTACATATTTTTTGACGTTTTGCCAATCGAAATCATCAATTTGGGCCGCCAACGCCGGTTGACGTTCAAAACTGGCCTGCTGATGCCTTTGCGCCAGGTAGTGCAAGTAACGGGTCGAGCGGGTGGCGTTTTTGGCCGCGCCGGGTCTGGAAGCGTGCTGGTCGCCGCCGGCGTTTGTTTTGGTTTCCGGCGAGGTGGGCAAAAAGTCTACCGTAGGGTAAATACTTGTTGGGTTAAAAGCCAGGCCAGAAGGTGGGTCTTTGATCAGGCAATTAATTTTATGCATGGTATCCTCCCCAAATAGATAACTTAAGATCAAACTTACAAATAAAAAAGGCCGTCCCCACCGGACGGCCTTTATCAGGTAACTCAACCATTTTAAATAAAAGCCAACATCGGGTGGAACATACGCATAAAGCTAAACTCGTCTATTATGTCTGGATTGGACATATAACCGAAAATACCGGACAACAAGCAGCAACAACAGCACAATACCAAAAGCACCACTACGGCGATAATAATGTAGCGTTGGGTATTACTGCTGCCGCCTCCTCCTGCCGGTGAAGCGGGTGGCGGAGAGGGCGGTTCTGACTTATATTCCCCGGCTTGCTCCAGGTCAGCCTCTAATTCGGCTATATCTTCTTGAGTAACGGCCACTGTTTTTGCCTCTTCAGAGATTTGGCTGACGGTGGATAGAATAGTGCGATCATCATCTTCCACCGGCCGGTCAGTTTGACTTTCAAGAGGCGCCCCGCACTCGGCGCAAAAACGGGCCTCGGGTTCATTGGCAGCGCCACACGTTGGACAATTCATGATTTTGATACCTTTCCTTTTTTAGCTTACCAAAAATCGGAAAACGAACAAGGCCAACTGATTTCCGCATGTCCACTCAAACCGATTGTACCAAAATATGCCGACTTTATCAAACTGAGGGGGGAGACATGGGACTTGACCCCGGTTCTATAGGGATGGATATTAGCCAGGACATTTCAACGGTTAAGGATTTGGGTGGGTTGGCCCAATTCCGGCATCTCGTCAAGTTCTAACCGCCTATGAATTTTCCACTGGCCGTTAACCGAAGTCATGTGATAACGACGAGTTTCTTCTTGAGAAACACCATTTCGATCTTTGACGGCAAACGTTATGTCTACAACATTTCTGCCTGCTTCTTCGCCGGTGACAACGTCCCGTCCGCCACCTGTCTCTCGCAAATCCGGGTCGGTTTCCAATTGGGGAAAGTATTGAAGGTATTTTACCAAAATATCTGATGTGTGGTTAAAACTGGGCAAGCCAAAGTCGCCGGGGTTTCCGTTTTTCAATTCGGCAAAGGCGTCACCGTTGGGGTCTAAAAAATCGTCGGGATTCCAGCCGGTGTTGTAATTACGGCAAAGCCCATCGGCTTTGCTACCGCAAGTAGAAGCATAAAAAGCCAGGACAATTTTTTCTGGAAACGTGGAATCGTGTATATTTTGAGGCGGGTCGCCCAGAAAGTCTATGGTAGAGATGAGCGGCGCGGCCAGTTTTCGGTCTAACTCCGCCGGATCGTAAAACTGATCCCAATAAGTATTGGTAGCCTTGTTGACGGCATAAACCAAACGATTGACCAATTGACTGCGTTCAAAACCGGCCCGGTCGAGCACGGTGACATTTTTGGTGTTTTTATCAAAGCTCACCCCGCCGCTGCCCCGGAAGAAGCCAATCGGTTGATAGCGGGGGGGGGCGTCGCGCGGAAAGTCCCATTGTTCAGAATTTTGCCTGAAGCGGAAAATGCCCAACTCATTTGACCCCCGGACCAAAATTTCTTGCAGGTCTTCCTGGTCAGGCCCATTTTGATCTATGGTGGCATTTTCCAATTCAAGTGAAACTTCGCCTTCACCCAGGTAATCTCGATGGGGAGGGCGTAAGGCATAAGGGAAGATAACGGGCGGGTTGCCCCGGTCATTGTCGTAAACCATTGCCTGGACGGGATTTGACGAGTTTTGCAGGTCAAATTGATAAAAAACAATCCACTCTTTATAGTTGTCCCCATCCGTATCCAGCCGCAAAATGTTATTGGTGGCTAAACTCTTTTCAAGGTGTTCAGGCACAATATGCTCAAAAGAAACAAGCTGTTGTAGACTCAATTGGTAGGCTGTATTGCGCAGCAAAGGCAGGGGATCCTGCCTGGTTAGCAAGAAACCAAAGGTGAGGGCGGTCCCGGCCATAGCCAAAACCAAAAAGAAATCCACCACAATTTGCAGCAAATCGTTCAGGCTCAAAAATGGGCCGCGGCGCAAAATGAAGAGAAAAGCGGTTATGGCCAGAAAAAATAAAAACCATATTCTGAGATCAAGAGCCAAAATAGACCTCCTGACAAGCCCATTTCCATTTTAATATCAGCGACAACGCCATAAACTTTTTGCCAGAAACGGGCAATTTGTTGCTGCCAAAAACATCGGTTTACAGTGGCAACAAGGGCTTGGGGTAACAATACGCTTTTTCTTAAATTCTACACTATGTAGACATAAAGTGCAAACGTTTGTTAAAGATTTGGATTATGTCAAACCAGGCTCATAACAAAAAATCGGCCCGGATTGTGATAACCCGGGCCGGAGTCTATTGATTTTAGAGCCTGTTTCTTAAATGTCATTCTGAGGCGAAGCCGAAGAATCTCCGCCTGCGGATTGGAGACTCTTCGCTCCCGATGGTCGCTCAGAGTGACATTTTGAGGTGATTTTGCGGTCAAATTCGATTTAAGAAACACGCTCTTAGGATGTGCGTAATTAGAGGATGCCAGTCACTTTTTGATGAATAGCGGCTGACAGCCGAATAAAATTTAGGACGCGGCCGCACTCTTGCTTCGTTTTTTCTTGGGGGGGGCAATCAGCGAGGTTTTTAACACTTCTTCCAGCTTGTCGGCAAAAATAATGTTCAACTCGCGCTGCACTTTTTTGGGCACGTCAACCAAATCCTTTTTATTGCGAGAGGGAGCAATGACGGTGGTAATGCCCGCCCGATGCGCCGCCAAAATCTTTTCTTTGAGGCCGCCGATGGGCAAGATATTTCCCCGCAGCGTAATCTCGCCCGTCATGGCCACATCGTGGCGCACTTTGGCGTTGGAGAGCGCCGAAACAAGGGCCGTGGCCATGGTCACGCCGGCGCTGGGGCCATCTTTGGGAATAGCGCCTTCGGGCACGTGCAGGTGAATATCGTAACTCTCAAAAAAGGAGGGTTTGATGTCGTATTCTTTGGCGTGGGCGCGGGCAAAAGAAAGCGCGGCCTGGGCCGATTCTTGCATTATCTCACCTAATTGGCCGGTTAGGGTTAATTGGCCTTTGCCCGGCATGAGGGTGACTTCCACCGGCATAATATCGCCCCCGGCTTCGGTGTAGGCAATGCCGGTGGCCACGCCCACTTCGTCGTCTTTTTCGGCCAGTTGTTCGGTAAAACGGGGCGGCCCCAAATATTTGGCTAATGATTGCCGGGTAATGGTTTTGGGGTTTGTTTTTTGTTCGGCCAACCGGCGGGTCAGCTTGCGACAAATCTGCCCAATGTCTCGCTCCAGGTTGCGCACGCCGGCCTCGTAGGTGTATTCACGGATAATGCCCTGTACCGCGCTGTCGGTTATTTTCAGGGCCACGTCGCCCAGGCCATGCTCCTCAATTTGGCGGGGGATGAGAAATTGGCGGGCAATTTGCAGTTTTTCCTCTTCAATATAGCCCGAAAATTCAATCACCTCTGTCCGGTCGCGCAGGGCCGGGGGAATGGGGTCTAAGATATTGGCGGTAGTGATAAAAAAAACTTTAGAAAGGTCGTAGGGCAGTTCCAGGTAATGGTCGGTAAAGTTGTTGTTGTGTTCGGGGTCCAGGGCTTCCAGCAGGGCGGCGCCGGGGTCGCCCCGAAAGTCAGCGCCCAGTTTGTCAATTTCATCCAACATAAAAACGGGGTTGATTGTGCCCGCCCGGCGCATGTATTGGATGAGGCGGCCGGGCAAAGCGCCAATGTAAGTGCGGCGGTGGCCCCTGATTTCGGCCTCGTCGTGAATGCCGCCCAGGCTAAACCGGACAAATTCACGCCCCAGGGCCTCGGCAATCGAACGCCCCAGGGAGGTTTTGCCCGTGCCGGGCGGGCCGACAAAACACAAAATAGGCGTGCGCATCCTGTCGCCGGCCCGCTGCTTAACGGCAATGTGTTCCAGGATCCGCTCTTTCACTTTGGGGATGCCGTAATGATGATCGTTTAATACTTTGGCCACGTGGTTAATGTCCTGGCTGTCTTCTGTGGTTTTGAACCAGGGCACTTCAATGAGCCAATCCAGGTAAGTGCGAATGATCCCCACTTCAGGGGCCGCCGGAGGCATGGCGGCCAGGCGGTTGAGTTCTTTTTCTACCTTGGTCTTGACCTGTTCCGGCAATTCGATACCGGCCAATTTCTGGCGCAGTTCATTGATCTCGGCGGTTTGAAAATCCAGTTCGCCCAACTCATTTTGAATGACCCGGATCTGCTCCCGTAAAAAGTGCTCGCGTTGGCCTTTGTCCACTTCTTGCTGCACCTGGTCCTGGATATGCGACTCCAGTTCTAACACGTCCAATTCTTGGGCCAGCATAATGCTCAAGTGCTGGAGCCGGGCCGTGGGATCGGCCGAATCTAAAATTTGCTGGCGCTGTTCCACCTTAAAGTCCATCACCGAGGAGACCATATCGGCCAGCCAGCCCGGTTCATCTATGTTCATGGCCGCAATATAGGCATCGTCGGGAATGTTACGATTCAGTTGCACGCATTTTTCAAAGAGGGCCAAAACAGCCCGCATCAGGGCTTCGGAAGAAAGGGTTTTTTCTGCTTCTTCATCCAGGCGCTGCACCCGAACTCTAAAAAAGGGGTCTTGTTGCGTAAATTCAATAATTTTTACCCGTTGTTGGCCCTGAACCAGGATATTCATGCTGCCGTCGGGTATTTTTAACATGCGGCCCACCACCACGTCAGTGCCCACCGTGTAGAGGTCGTCAATAACCGGCTCTTCCACATCAATGTTACGCTGGGCCACCACAATCATTTCGCTGCCTTCGGCCAGCGCCGCCTCCAGGGCCAGCATCGAGCGATCGCGCCCCACAAAAAGAGGCGTCAACATGCGGGGAAAAACCACCGTGTCGCGCACCGGCAACAGGGGTAAATCTACTTCGTCAGCAGCTATTGAGGGTAGAGATTCTTGTTCAAAGAGATCCATCAAGGTCAAGATGCTCCGCCAAAGAAATAATTTATCAAAGATATAGTACCACAAAAGAAAAATTTGCCCAATTAGTGAAGGCGCAGGGTAGCAAAAGCGCGTACTACCGGCCCAATTTTTGGTAGACGGCATAGGGATGCCGTCCTACGATAAATTTGGATCTATCGAGTCTTAGTAGATCCAAATTTGGGCTGGTAGTCCGCACTTTAGTGCGTTTTTTTAGGCATTAAAATACCCACTCCAAACAACATTTTGGATCTACCGAGTCTACTATTCAAGAATGTCGCCCCCTAACCCAAAACTTTTTCCCGGCGCAGGGTATTGTTAGACATAATTAAAAAGAGCCTGGTCCGTAGACCAGGCTCTTTTGGGTGAAAAGGAATCTCCTTGATTGGGTGAAGGCAGAGCCTTGGTTCACAGGGGAAGCTTTCTGCCCAAGCCGGGAATCGCTAACTTTGATATACCGGGAACCCGCCATATTCGATTATCAGGCGCCCGATAACTTCAACAGTCCGGTTTTATCGGGAACCTCATTTAGATAGCGCTTTCTGCGCCGGTAGCGCGCCTTTTCACGTCTCCTAATTTCTACAACTTTGGCGAAGCGATGTCCCCCAGATTTGCCGGCGCAGGGTGGCCTATGGCCGGCCTTATAGACCCCTTGGGCCGGGGTTTCATGCCAAACAGGAAGCGGGTCATGTTGGCGCGCCTGACCAGGAGATCATAAACAAGGGTAGTGGCCAGCAGGGCGGCTACGACGATGATCAAAAATTTGGGCCATACGCCAAGGTCCCACTGCGTTACGTAATACCCAATAACAATGATGACCGTTTGGTGCAGAATGTAAAAGGCATAAGCTCCTTCGCCGGCATATTGCAAAAATCGGTTGGTAAAGTTTAGATATTTTTGACCATAACCCAGCAGCGCAATCAGGCAGCACCAACTGCCCATAGTGGGAAAATAGATATTGGCCGCTAGGTTGAGCCAGCCGGTGCTAGGCCCCAGCAAAATCTCGGCCATCAGCACGGCCACCAGGGCCACCGGCCCCAAGAGCAGGGCCAGGCCCTTGTGCCGGGCCACTATCTGCTTAAAGCGTGCATCCGCCATCAGGACATAACCATAGGTAAAAAAGACAAAATAGTAGAAGGGGTTCTTGCCGCCAAGGTCGGGTAAGGCCAGGGTTACCACCAGGGGCAGCGCCGGCAAATAGATCATTCCGGGGTGGGCGAAGAAATTGGCCAGCCGGTTGATTTGGCGCCGGCCACTTTCTTGTTTGAGCCAGAGAAAAAGGGGCAACCCGGCCAGGGCTAAAACAAACAAAAAGAGAATGAACCACAAGTGGCCGGGGGTAAAGCCGCCCATATAGCCGGTCAAGTCGCCGGTAGGACCAATTTGGAAAAACAGGGGGTAATATTCAAAAAATGATCCCTCAAAATAACCATAGGTGAGCGCCCCAACATAGGCTTGCGGCGGCGCCAGCGCCAACAGCCCAAAAATAAAAGGCAACAACAGCCGCTTAAAACGTTCTAACGCATACTGTTGGCCGCTCCGAAATTGCAAGGCAAACCAGGTTGAGGCGCCGGCCAGCAAAAAAAACAGCGGCATGTGCCAAACAAAGATGCTGCTGATGAAGAGGTAGGTCAGGCTAACACTGGTTTGGCTATTTTTGGCATAAAAAGGTTCCCAAATATCAAAGATACGGGCGGTATGAAAGATGATGAGCAGCAATACCGCCAGCACCCGCAGCCAATCAATGTCGTGGCGTCTTGCGGGTTTGTTTGATTGAGGGTTTGAAGTTACTGATTCGTGCGTTGGCATAATAACCTTCTCCTAATTTATTTGTATTGGTTTGAATGTATCTGGCATTACTTAATACGCACAAATCCTGGTCAAGTTGTGAGTGATCCAAAGAGACCCGACAGGTTTTAATGTAGTTTTACAAAATGGTTCGGTAAAATTGAAGACCCTAAAGGTCTCTGAGACCTTTAGGGTCTGGAGCCTTTGGAGTAACACTACCGAAGAAAATTATTAATCTTTATTATCGGCCAAGATGAGCCACGGCCGCGCCGGCGAGAAAGAGCAAACCAAATACCAGAAAGGGGATACCGCCAATCAAAACATTGGTGAAAATTGAGGCAAAGATGCCGAGGCCAACCAGCACTATTCCTGCCTCAAGGGGGCGCATGATCGCCAGCAGCATCAGGATGACGATCATCAGCACCGGTATAAAGTGTATCACCCCACTCAAATCTCCCGAGAGCATTTCGCCAATGCCAAATATTAGCCAGAAAACGCCATAAGCCCCCATTAAGATAAGACCCCCACCCAGGAACCATTTGGCCCGCCTGTTAGAAACCACCCCTTGATCAGGGTTTTGGCGGAAAACCACCATCGCCAGGATGACACTGGTTACGAACATAAGAATAGATAACCCTACCATAATCACCTCCTTGTATTGCCAGCTTAAGCCAATTCAACCCTCAACGAAGCTGGATTGGCCTGGTTCTAATCTAAAACTTCTTCAACTTTAACCTCATCAAGCCAGATTGTGCCCGGCCCATCAACCAAAAAAATCAAAATCACCTGGGCCTCACCGGCGGACGCTACCAATGTTTCGGCAAATGTTTTCCAATCACTGGTGGGGGTAGACGTGTGCGCAATAATCTTTGAACGTAAATTGGTTTTTCCTGATGCATCCTGGATGATACGATTGACCTTTAGGGTACATCCAGCGTTCTGCATAGAAAAAGAAAGCTTGTATGTCTTTCCCGGTTGGATAGGAATTTCGCGGCTGCGGCAGCCTACCGTTCTATCGCCCTGATTGGTAGTAAGCTTAAGCGACTGATTCCCGGCCTGGGCTTTGGTTGGGTCAACAGAAACCTGGAAAATGTCACCAGATTCCGGATTTGGGCCAAAGGCCCAATTAATGGGGTAGCCGGAGTCAGTGGTTTCAAAACTGCCGTTAAGTCCTGCGGCGCTATTTGGTTTGGATAGCTCATTACTCTGAAGCGTACAAGCCGGGAATACAAAAAACAAGGCCAGAAGCAAAAGGCGCTTCAATTGTATTTTATGCATCACTTTACCTCCTGAATTGAGTATATCATTCAGACTGGCAAAGAGTCACCTATCAAAAGTTAGGTTTTGGAGAATTAGCCCAAACAAAAAAGCCGGTGGAGCATCACCGGCCGGGGAGGGGGCCAAACTACCTTAGTTGAGTTAAGCCACATCCAGCACCTCGCGCACCTTGCGGGCCAAGCCCAAGGTTGTAAAAGGCTTGGGCAAAAAGGCGATCCCTGGCTCTAACACGCCATGCTGGGCAAGGGCAGCGTTGGTATAACCGGACATAAACAGTATCTTCAGGCCGGGGCAGATTTGCCCCAGTTCGGCGGCCAGGGTTTTGCCGTTGGCGCCGGGCATAATCACGTCGGTCAACAAAAGATGAATCGCTCCCCGGTGGTTTTGAACCAGGCGCATCGCTTCGCGGCCATCGGCCGCCTCTAACATGGCATAACCTTGCTGATTCAGGCTGCGGGTAATAAACTCGCGCACCCCGGCATCATCTTCAACCACCAAAACCGTCTCTGTTCCAACCGGCAAATCTTGAGTAGATTCAGAAAAAGACACATGGCCGGCTGCTTGGTGGATGCGCGGCAGGTAAATCTTGAAGGTGGCGCCAAGGCCCTCTTCGCTGTAAACCCAAATATAACCGCCGCTCTGTTTGACAATGCCAAAAACTGTAGCTAACCCCAAGCCGGTGCCCTGACCCGGCTCTTTGGTTGTAAAAAATGGCTCAAAGATGCGCGCCTTAACCGCCGCGCTCATGCCAAAGCCGTTGTCGCTGACCGTCAGCAACACGTATTCGCCCGGCTGCATCTCCAGATGTTCAGCCGTATAGTTTTCGTCCAAGGTCACGTTGGCCGTTTCAATGGTCAGGCAACCGCCATCCGGCATGGCATCGCGGGCATTGACGGCCAAATTGACGATGACCTGTTGAAATTGGGCGGGGTCCACTTTGACCAACCCTAAATCGGGCGCAGGCGCCGTCTTCAAGGTGATGTGCTCGCCAATGATGCGCTGCAACATCTTTTCTATATCGGTCACAACCGCATTAAGATTCACAACTTGAGATTCTAAAACTTGTTTGCGGGAGAAAGCCATCAGTTGCTTCACCAGATCGGCGGCGCGCCGGCCTGAGCGTAGAATCTTGTCCAACATGTCCTGGTAAGCCTGGTTAGGCTCCCTCCTGGATTGGGCCAACTCGGCAAAACCGTTGATGGCCGTCAACAAATTGTTAAAGTCGTGGGCGATACCGGCGGTCAATTGACCAACGGCTTGCATCTTTTGCGCCTGGAGATACTGTTCTTCCAGTTGTAGTTCGCGGGTGATGTCGCG
>JAFGDY010000042.1 GCA_016931895.1 Anaerolineae bacterium | reverse complement strand
TGCAGGAGTCTAATCCACTCACGCCGGAACCGTCGAACCTAATCGAGTCGCTCAGCCATAGGCTGAGGTTTTATAGGATAATAATTTGGCCGCTTATGGCCCTTAAAAAAGGGCAATTCCTCCAACGTTGTCCGCTACCTTCCTCTCAAAAATGAAAAGTTGCAAACGGACAACGTTTTAACCACCGGCCAGGTTTGGCTGCAACATTCTGCTTCTATTTTCGTAACACAAGGCAAAGGAGTTGTGACAAATCATGAATATTCTTTTGATTTACCCGGAGTTTCCAGACACGTTCTGGAGTTTTAAGCACGCCCTTAGTTTTGTCCGCAAAAAATCTTCGTTCCCGCCACTGGGGTTATTGACCGTAGCCGCCATGCTGCCCCCGGAATGGAACAAACGATTAGTTGATGTTAATGTGACCAAACTGACCGACGAGGACCTGGCCTGGGCCGATTACGTGTTTATTAGCGGCATGACGGTGCAAAGAGAGTCGGCCTACCAAATCATTGCGCGCTGTCAAGCGGCGGGAGTTAAAGTGGTGGCCGGCGGCCCGCTTTTTGTGAGCGAGCACGAGCAGTTTACCGGGGTGGACCATTTTGTGCTGAATGAAGCCGAGATAACCCTGCCCCTCTTTCTGGCCGATTTGGCCCAGGGCAACGCCAAACCAATTTACACCACCCCTGAATTCCCCGACATCCGGCAAACGCCGACGCCCCTGTGGGAATTGGTGGATTTTAAGCAGTATGCCTCAATGTGCATCCAATATTCCCGGGGCTGCCCCTACAATTGCGATTTTTGCAATGTCACCGCCCTGTTTGGCCATCGTCCCCGCACCAAATCTGCCGGGCAAATCATTGCCGAGTTGGACAGCCTTTATCAATTGGGCTGGCGGGGCAACATTTTTTTTGTAGACGACAACCTCATTGGCAATAAAAAGAGCCTCAAAACAGAACTGCTGCCCGCCCTCATTCAATGGCAAAAAGACAAGGTGGGCACGCCGTTTCATACCGAAGCCTCCATCAACCTGGCCGACGACGAACAATTAATGCACATGATGGCCGAGGCCGGATTTAACGCGGTTTTTATTGGCATTGAAACCCCCGACGAAGAAAGCCTGGCCGAATGTGGAAAAATCCAAAACCGCAACCGCAACCTGGTTGAAAATGTGCGGCGTATTCACCGCGCCGGACTGCAAGTGCAAGGCGGTTTTATTGTTGGTTTTGACCACGATGAACCATCCATCTTCCAGCGTCAAATTGACTTCATCCAAAAAAGCGGCATTGTCACGGCCATGGTCGGTTTGTTGCAGGCCATCCCCGGCACCCGGCTTTACGAGCGGCTACAGCAGGAGGGACGTTTGCTGGAAGAATTGTCCGGCGACAACGTGGATGGCACCACCAACATCATCCCCACCATGAATTTTGACGCCTTACGCGAGGGGTACCAACATATTCTGCAACACATTTACGCCCCCGAACATTATTACCAGCGCGTCAAAACCTTTTTGCGCGAGTACAAAACTCCCAAGATAAAAACGCCGCCCCAGCCTCAATACTTTTTGGCCTTTTTCCGCTCCATTTATCGCCTGGGCATTGTGGGCCAGGAACGGGTTCAGTATTGGAGTCTTTTGGGTTGGACCCTCTTCCGCCGCCCCACCTTATTCCCCCTGGCGGTTACCCTGGCCATTTACGGCCATCACTTCCGCAAGATTTGCCAATTGCACACGCTTTGATGAATAGAGTAGCAGGTAGCAAGGTAGCAGATAAAAAGTTGGGTATGACTCTACGATCAACTACATTTGCCACTGTGCTACCTTGCCACCTTTTCTGGATCACTATGCCCGCCCCGGCCTGTTCCAAGTTTTAGAACAGGCCGGGGACGCGCATCTGCGCCGCCTCCCCCAAATTTTCGATGCCCCCACCGCAATAGTTACATTTGACGTAACCCCCAATTTGGGCTACTATTCTCTATGCAAGGTTACAAGAAACAGACAACAAATTCACATCGCTCGTGCCCCATTCCTTGCTTGGACCCCTTGCGCCCCTGGCATGGCGCACACACTAACAAGCTATGCAATTGAACATTTTCAGCCGCAGACCAAAAGAAACAACCGAACCCCTGTTTGACGAAAGATTTTTGCGCCGCCTGGAGCGATTGAATTTCCGCACCGCGCCAACGTTGCGGGGGGCCATGCTCGGCGACCAGCGCAGCCGTAAATTGCGGCCCGCCCTTGATTTTAGCGACCACCGCGCTTATGTGCCCGGCGACGACCTGCGCCACATTGACTGGCACATTTACGCCCACCACGAAGAACTTTTTGTGAAATTAGGTGAAGCCAGCCAGAGCGTCAATGTTCATATTCTGCTCGACCACAGCCGCTCAATGGCCTGGGAGCCGAACATCGCTACCCTCAAAGATTCCGTTTCAGATGATCCGGCCTTTATGCGGCATAAACGCAGCAAGTGGAACGTGGCCCGCCGGTTGGCCGGCGCCCTCACCTATTTAGCCCTGGCCAGCGGCGAGCGGGTCAAAATTACCACTTTTGCCCAGGCCCTGGGCGATAGTTTTGGGCCAACCCGGGGCAAGCAGCGTATTATCGCTTCTCTACGCTTTCTGTCGGCCCTTTCCCCGGCGCCGCTGGCCCTGGATGGCAGCGCCAACGAACCGGGCCTGGCCCAAAGCCTCAACAGTTATGCCCGCCTTCACTCTGCAGGCGGCCTGTTGATCCTCATTTCTGACCTGCTCGACACGGTCACGCCCTCGCTCCAGGCCGGTTTTGGCGAGGAACTGGCCGAAGGATTGCGCCACCTGACGCTGCCCCGCTGGCAGGTATTGGTGATGCACCTGCTCTCCAGTGAAGAAGTTGAACCCACTTTTGAAGGCGATTTTGATTTTGAAGATATTGAAACCAACCAATATATGCCTTTTAACGTAGACCAGGATACCCTGGCCCAATATCGCGTGCGGATGCGCGCCTGGTGCTCTACATTAGAGTCCATCTGCGCCCGGCAGGGAACAACCTACAGCCGTATCCTGGCCGAATGGCCCCTGGAGCAAAAGGTGATTCCCTACCTGCACCAACGGGGAGTAGTGTAATGACTGTTTTAGCGCCCCTGGCTTTATTGGGCTTATTGGCCATACCCTTGATTATCTTTTTGCACCTTTTGCATACCCGGCGGCAACCCCTCTTGGTTTCTAACTTGCGTCTTTGGCAGGGATTACAGCAAAAGCAAAAGGGCGACTTGCCGCGCCGCTTTCCGCTTTCTTTATTGCTTCTCTTGCAACTATGTATTGCCGCGGCCCTGGCTTTGGCTTTGGCCCGGCCGGCGCTGTCGTTTTTGCTGGCTCAACCGCAGCACACTATTTTTATTTTAGACACCTCTACCAGTATGGCCGCCGAAGACGCCGGCCAACTCACCGCCAACCGCCGCTTTGACGTGGCCCGCCAAACCATTCAGGATCACGTGCAAACGATGGGCGAAAACGATACAGTGGTCGTGATCGGCCTCAATCGCCGCCCCCAAATTTTGCTCACCACCGATGCCGCCCAAAAAGGCCAGGCCCTGCTCGATCTGGATAAACTGACCCCGGGGGCCACCGGTCTGGACCTGCCCGCCGCCCTCACCCTGGTCAACGGCTTGCTTGACCCCAACAAAGAGAATCACCTCATCATCCTCACCGACGGCAACTTTACCATCAATGCCGACACCCTGCCGCCGATGAAAATTCCCGCCACCTGGCAATTTGTTCCGGCCCAGGCCAACACCGCCAACCAGGCCCTGTTGAATGTTTCCGCCCGCCCCTGGGCCGATGGGCGCTATCAACTTTTTGCCCGCGTGGTCAACTATAGCGAGGATTCGGTGCTCCGCACGGTGCGGGTGGTGGTTGATGGTCGCGCCGCCAATGAAACCCCGGTTGAGCTTGGCCCCCAGGCTGAAATAGCCAAGGCCTGGACTCTGCCCGCCTCGGCGCAAACGGTGGTAGTGGAAATTGTTGAGCCGGATGCTTTGCCGCTTGACAACTGGGCCGAGTTGCTCTTGACCGGCTCAACCTCGCTACCGGTGCTGTTGGTCACCGACGCCCCTGAACCGCAAGAACTGGCCCTGTTTCGCGCTCTACAGGCCCAAACAGGAGTTGAGTTGACCGTTGTGGATACGGCCGCCGGCCTAAACCGCCACAATCCGGCCAATTTTGCCCTGCTGGTGTTTGCCGGGTTGCCCCCCACCCTCACGGCCTGGCCGGAGGGCAACGTTTTGGTGGTCAACCCTGCCTTGGGCCACCCTCTTTTGCCCGGCCATAACCCCGTGTCTGAGTTGCGCCCCGATCCGGCCACCGCCTCCTCCCTGCTAACGGGCATTGACGTTTCCGGGGTTTATTTTAACCAGGCCCCCTATCTGACCCTGCCCGATTGGACGGAAGCCGATTTAATGAGCGCCCCCCTCACTGAAGATAACCTGGCCGAACAAAATATGGCTCAAGCGAGCGAGCGCATCCCGCTTATTTTTCATGGCGCTGTTGGCAACACCCGCCTGGTTGTTTGGGCCTTTGACCTGGCCGCCAGCAACCTGCCGGGGCGGTTGGCCCTGCCCCTGTTAACGGCCAATACGCTATCACACCTGTTGTCTGTGTTGCCTTCGTCCGTCGTGGCCCTGGGCGAGCCGATCTTGCTGGGTCAAAACTTGAGCGTTGAACTGCCCGACGGCCATCGCCTGGTTTCGCCGGCCCAGGCCGGTGAGGATGGCAGGGTGTTTGCCCAAACCAAACAACCCGGCCTTTACAAAGTTTATAATGAAGATGATCGCTTGCTGGGTGGTTTTGCCGTGCATGCCGGATCGGCCCTGGAATCAAATTTGACCACCCGGGTTGAACCTGAAACCTTGCTCAACGTTGACCCGGCCATGGCCGCCATTGAGCCTGAAACAGCATATCATGAATTCTGGCCATGGCTGGCCGGTCTGGCCCTGGCCATTGTGGCCCTTGAAGGATGGCTGGCATGGCGGAGATAATGCTGCAAAGCCCGGCAGCGCTGCTGGCCATTCCCCTGCTGTGGTTATTGGCAATGGCCGTTGCCTGGTCGCGACGGTTTAAACCCTTTGGCGCCTTTCTGCTGCGGCTGGCCATAATTGTGCTGATTGGCCTGGCCCTGGCCCAGCCGGTGATCCTGCCCCCGGAAACCCCCGCCAACGAACAAACCCCGGAACGATTGGTGGTGCTGGTTGACCAATCGGCCAGCGTGCCAACCGCGGACCAACAAATTTTTCAGGCCGAGGCAGCCCGGTTGGCCGCACAATTCCCGGATACAACCGTCCTCTATTTTGCCGACCAGACCGTGATGGGTGCGCCCCCCTCGCCCGGTGAGACCGGGCCGGAGTCGCTGCCACTCAACCCCAACCTGTCCAATCTGGCCCAGGCTCTTTTGATGGGCGCGCAATTCCTTAACAACCAGCCGGGCCGCCTGGTATTATTGTCCGATGGCCTGCCCACAGCCGGCGACACCCCGGAGGCGATGGCCCAATTGGCCCGGCAAAATATCCCGGTTGACGTGTTTGTGCCAGGTGAAACCGGGGTGGCTCGCCCCAATGAGGTGCGCCTGATTGAGTTGACCACCCCGGCCACCCTGCGCCTGGGTGAAATCTTCGACGCCAATGTGATTGTCCACAGCGAGCGGCAGACAGAAGCCAATCTGAGATTAATTCAGGATGACGACATCCTGGCCAGGGAGACTGTTTTGCTGGAGCCGGGATTCAACCGGTTCAGCTTTACCACCGAAGCCGTTGAATTAGGCCCCCACACCTTCCGGGCCACCGTCTCCGCCGATAACGACGGCCAGCCGGCCAACAACAGCCTGTCGGCCTTTAGCCAGGTATACCCGCCGCCCCCGGTGCTGGTGGTGGGCGACGACCCGGTCCGGGCCAATACCTTTGCCGGTTGGTTAGAAGAAGCAGGGTTTGTCCCCACCACCCTTCGATCAAATCAATTGCCCGATCGCCTCTCGGAGTTGGAACCCTACGCCGGGATGGCGCTGCTCAACGTATCGGCCCGGTCGCTCAAGTTGGAGCAGATGATCGCGGTGCAAGAGTTTGCCCGCAGCCTGGGGCGGGGCCTGTTGGTTACAGGCGGGCGCAGCAGTTTTAGCCTGGGCAAGTACGACGATACTCCCCTGGCCGAGTTGTTGCCCCTGTCGTTAGACCCGCCTGTGCGCGAGGAGCGCCCGCCGGTGGCCCTGCTTTTGATTATTGACCACTCCGGCAGTATGGTCGAAGAGCGCGGCGAGTTGGGCACGCGCCTGGTGCTGGCCAAAGAGGCCGCCATTCGCGCCACCGACATCCTGGGCCCGCAGGACTTGATTGGCATTCTTATTTTTGACAGCGAAACCGAGTGGGTGATCCCTTTCCAACAGGTCAGCGATGGGGCCACTCTGCTTAAAATTCAGGAAACCATTTCCCGGATACAGCCCGGCAGCGCCACCCGTATTTTAAAAGCCTTAAAAGCCAGCATTCCCGCCCTTATTGAGCAGGAGGCGACCAGCGCCGCGCGGCACGCGGTGCTGTTCAGCGATGGCCGCTCGTATGATCAGCGGGACAGCCAAAATCCCGACGACCCGCTGCCGGATTACGACGCCATTGTGGACGCCGCCCTGGCCGCCAATATTACCCTATCTACTATTTCCATTGGCGGCGACACCGATGAAGAACTGATGGCGCGTTTGGCCGATCGGGGCCTGGGCCGCTATCATTACGCCGGCACCCCCGACGAACTGCCGGAGTTGACCATTTCTGAAAGCGATATTTTACGCAGCAGCGCAGTGCAGGAAGGCGATTATGACCCGGCTGCCGCCGCGCCGCATCCCATACTGCGAGACTTTTTAACCCCGGGGGTCAGGGAGGCCGAAGGCATAGAGATACCGCCTTTAACCGGCTACATTGCCATGACGCCCAAACCGCAAGCTGAAATCGCTTTGCAAGTTGGGTCCGGCGACCCCTTGCTGGGAGTATGGGGATATGGCCTGGGCCGGGTAGCCGCCTGGAGTTCCGACACAGGCCAGGAGTGGACGGCCAACTGGCTTTCCTGGCCGGAAGTGGACCGCTTTTGGGGCCAAATTTTGGACTACTCTCTCCCTGCCCCCGCCCTGGGTTTATTACAGTTAAAGGCTGAAGTGGAGTCGGATGGGGTGGCCACCTTGACGGCCGACGGCGCAACCTTTTCCGGCCAAACGGTTGACCTGGCCTCTACCCAGGCCACTTTGACCACCCCCGGCGGGCGGGAAGTGTCGTTGGCCCTGCGCCAGGTTGAGCCGGGACGTTATCAGCAGCGCGTGCGCCTGCCGGACCCCGGCGTCTACCAATTGCGGGTCACCCAGGCTCGCCCTGAGGGAGCGGGCGAAACCGCCCTGATTGGTTTTGTAGTGCCCTATCCCGCCGAGTATGACCTGCCGGCTGAAGATGTTGGAGAGCCGTTGCTCAAGCAAATTGCCGCTGCTACCGGCGGGCGTGTTTTTTCGCCGGAGAATCCGTTGTTGCCGGCCACCTCGTCTGCAGGCGAGGCCGAGGCCATCCCCCAGCCGGTGGAATTATGGCCCTGGTTATTGTTGGTAGCCCTTATTTTATGGCCTATTGAAATTGCCTGGCGGCGTTGGGGGAGATTAAGAATTCAATAGACAGGAAGGAATGAATAATGGAATCACCATACCTTGAACAAGAAGAGTATCAAATGCAAGCCCAGGCGGCGGAAGCCCAGATCA
Organism: Anaerolineae bacterium; assembly: GCA_016931895.1. Lineage (NCBI taxonomy): Bacteria > Bacillati > Chloroflexota > Anaerolineae > Anaerolineae bacterium. The sequence goes on along the minus strand of JAFGDY010000042.1, from coordinate 2,300 downwards.
CGGTTGAGGCCTTTCGGAAAACGGTAGCCGCGGTTGAGTATGAAGTGGGCAAATTTATTGTGGGCCAACAAGAGTTGGTGCGCCAATTGCTTTTAACTTTATTAGGGGGGGGCAACGCCTTGTTGGAAGGCGCGCCCGGCCTGGGCAAAACCATGCTCATTCAAACCCTGTCCCAGGTTGTTCACTGCGGGTTTAGCCGCATCCAATTTACCCCCGACTTGATGCCGGCCGATATTGTGGGCAGCACGGTGATTGCGGTTGACGAAGCCACCCAACAACGCTTCTTCCGTTTTGAGCCGGGGCCAATTTTTGCCAATATTGTGCTGGCCGACGAAATTAACCGGGCCACGCCCAAAACCCAATCGGCCTTGCTAGAGGCCATGCAAGAACGCAAAGTGACCGTGGCCAAAACCACCTACGAATTGGAATGGCCCTTTTTTGTGTTAGCCACCCAAAACCCTATTGAAATGGAAGGCACCTATCCCCTGCCGGAAGCCCAACTGGACCGTTTTATGTTTCACATCGAGGTCAATTTCCCGGATCACCATGAATTGATCGAGATTGCCAATCGCACCACCGGGGCTACTGAGATCAGGCCGACGGTGGTTACCAACGGGGCCACCATTGTGGCTATGCAGCGGCTGGCCCGGCAGGTGCCTATTGCCAGCCACCTGACCACCTATGTGGTCAACCTGTTAGAAGCCACCCATCCCCACCATCCCCTGGCCCCGGATATGGTGCGCCGTTACGTGCGGTACGGGGCCAGCCCGCGGGGGTTACAGGCTATGATTATTGCCGCCAAAGTGCGAGCCTTAATTGAGAACCGGCATAATGTAGATTATGAAGACATCCAGGCCGTGGTGCTGCCCAGTTTGCGTCATCGGCTCATCCTTAATTTTGAAGGCCAGGCCGAAAACATCAGCCCGGCTGAAATTCTGCGTCAGGTTACCCAAAAGGTAAAAACCGGGTAAACAGGGGCGGAATATTTTTTCGGCCTGGGGAGAGGTAAAATTAAAGTTTGTTACACTACCAAAGTCCGGCTGGACAAAGCATTGTGGTTATGCTAAACTACATCTATCTTAATTAATTCATCATTAAGGTCTCATTGAGGGAAAAATGAGCTATCGAGCGCGGGTTTTATGCATTGATGACGAGCCGGGGGTCGTCGAACTGATTAGCCTGATTTTAAAACCACAAAACATTCAGGTTGAAGGCGCCAATAGCGGCCAGGAGGGCTTAACCGCTATGCGTAACGATCCCCCGGATGCGGTGCTGCTGGATATTATGATGCCCGAGATGGATGGGTGGGAAGTGTACAAACAAATGCGGTCGGACGAAGTTTTAAAGAAGATTCCCGTGATTATCGTTACCGCCAGAAATAGCTCGTTTGAAGAAATAATTGCGCGTGAACGAGTGGGGGTGAACGATTATATCACCAAGCCCTTTGTGCCCAGCGATTTGCGCAAAAGCCTGTCTCGCGTACTCGACTTGGATGAAAGTATCGCATGACCAACAAAAAACGCATTCTCTATATCGAAGATGAAAAAGAGATGATTGAGTTGACCCGGATTGTACTGGAGCGGGAGGGCTTTGAGATGTTAGGCGCCGTAGGAGGCGCCGAGGGCTTGCAAGCCATCAAACGCGAAAAGCCAGATCTGATTCTGCTTGACCTGATGATGCCCGATGTGGACGGCTGGGAAGTGTACCGGCAGGTGAAGGCGGATAAGGAACTGGCCAATATCCCCGTAATTATTATTACAGCCAGAACCCAGAGCATTGATAAGGTTTTGGGCCTTAAAGTAGCCAAAGTGGCCGATTATATTACCAAACCCTTTGGGCCGGCAGATTTGGTAGAGAGCATTCATCGCGTTTTGGCGCAAACAAATTCAAATTAATTCTGCCCCGGTAGCTCAATGGATAGAGCAACTGCCTTCTAAGCAGTAGGTTACAGGTTCGAGTCCTGTCCGGGGTGTCTAAAAAGCCAAGTGCTGAAAAAGTACAGCAAAAAGTTAGAGCACTTCCGGCGATGACCAGAACATCAGTCGTTGGAACTAGTTTTAGATGTTCAGGAATACCCTGTAATCTGATTTGCACACACCCATGTTTATATGCTTTTTCAATAGAGCATCCTGCCCCCAATCCTTGATAAAAACCAATCGTGAAAGCAATCGCAGCCTTGTCACCAATTTCGTGATTCATGCCAAGAACATAGTTCTCGTATTTAGACAAAGTAAACTAACCTGGTCGAAGCCAGGGATTGAATTTGAACCTTAACAATCGAGTTTCAGGCCAATATTCTG
>JAFGDY010000041.1 GCA_016931895.1 Anaerolineae bacterium | reverse complement strand
GGTTCACCTCTGTATTTTGAACCAGAGCATACCCCATTTTCCGGTTAGGACAAATTGGAAATTTCAGCGTGCGTTTAGTATATGAAGATCTGGTGAAGGCAGGGGTTGCTTAAATAGAGCAAGATGGCTAAAATAGATTGAGCGTTCAGGCATCGGCCAAACTATGTCCAGAATAAGAATATCAAAAATATCCTCCAGCCGCTCCTCCAAACCTTATAGTTTTTTACCAACCGGCACCGCCGGAATACAACCGGCGTTCACGACAACTCATTTGATTAATCCCTGCTCCTGATCCGGGTTCAGATGAAGTAGTTGAAGGTCAAGGAACGGGCGTTAACTGAGTAAAACAAAATATAAGACCCTAACAGGTCTGATCTCTATGGCAGAACGCGCGCATTTGGCAGTGCGGTGGCGCGGCGCATTGTTGAACGAGCGGATGATGGCGATCTCATCAAGATCAATAAGCAACCTAATGAGAGGGAGGTAAGAGGTTATGAAGCTTCTAAATATTCTTTTGGGGTTTTTAATTGTTTTTTTACTGCTCCTTATCGCTTTTGGGGCCTATACGATTATCTCCGGGCCAAAGTGCCCCCCAGAGTGTGCTGAACAGAATCTACAGGGACAGGATTGGCATGAACAGAAACTGCCCGGAATCAATTTGCATAAAGCTAACCTAAGTGGCAGTAATACAAACCTAAGCCAGACTACCCTGAGTGGAAGCAACCTGAGTGAGGCCAACTTGAGTGAGGCCAATCTTTTTGGGGCTGTGATGACTGGCACCATTCTGAGAGGGGCCAACTTGAGGGAAACCGATTTGCGGGAAGCCGACTTGAGCCAGGCGAATCTGGAAGGGGCTGACCTGCATAAAACAAATATTCGCGGGGCCAACAATATTACTGACACGGCAAAGTTGGTGTGGGAGATTGTTAATGAGGGAGTTAAGGGCAGAGAATTGAATGGCAAAGACCTAAGCTCTGAAAACCTGAGTGAGGCCAATCTAAGCGAGGCCAAATTGAGTGAAGCTAACTTACAGGGAGCTAACTTAAGTGGCGCCGATTTGAGCGGGGCTAATCTAAGCAAAGCTAATTTGAGTGGGGCGAATCTCAGCAAGGCTAACCTGAGGGGAGCCGATTTGAGCGAGGCTGATTTAATGAAGGCTGATTTGCAGGGGGCTGATCTGGAGGGAGCTAACCTGAAGGGGGCCAAGTTGGAGGAGGCAAACCTGCTTGAAGCCAACTTGGCCGGGGCTGACTTGCATGCAACCGAAACGTACAAAGCCACAATTGATAACGATGACCAATTGGTTTTTGATATTCTGGCCAATACTATCAAGAGAAAGGATTTACACGGCGTGCAACTGTCCCGGGCCAATTTGAGCGGTAGCTTTTTGGAAGAGGCTGATTTGCAGGGGGCGGTGTTAACCTCCACGAACCTGAGTGGCGTTAACCTGAAAAAGGCTAATCTGAGCGGGGCCAACCTGGAAGGCGCCAATCTCAGACAGGCTGATTTTACCGCAGCCAACCTGACCGCAGCCAACCTTTGTATGGCGGATTTGCGAGAGATCAAGACCGAGAACTGGCAGATTACGGTTGACCCCAAATGGAGACTGGTGGCCCTGGTGGTCAATAACGAGAATCGGGATGATTGGAACTTGCGGGGAGCCGACCTGAGTTGCGCTGATCTACGAGAAGCCAACTTGAAGCAGGTTGACTTGAGCGGGGCCGATCTGCGTGGCGCCAACTTGAGCCAGGCGAATTTGGAAGGGAGTGACTTGAGCGGGGCCAAACTGCGTAACGCCAACTTGAGCCAGGCGGATTTGGAAGGGAGTGACTTGACCGGGGCTGATTTGAGCGGGGCCAACCTGAAGGAGGTTAAATTGGGCGGGGCAACGCTGACCGGAGTGATGCTGGATGGGGTGGTGGACCTTGGCGAAAAGTGGCGATTGGCCTGGGAAATTGTCAATCAAGGGGCAGCGGGGCGCAACTTGAAAGACAAGGATTTGAGCCGGGCAAACCTGCGCGGGGTCAATCTCAGCGGGGTAGACCTCTCAGAAGCTGATTTGAGCGAAGTGGACCTGAGTGAAGCGGACTTGCGTGGAACTGATTTAAGGGGGGCTGATTTGACCGGCGCTAATTTTTGGGGGGTCCAGATAGACGATGAAACAAAAATGGACGATGAAGCTCGTTTGATTTTGGTAATCGTCAATCGAGCAGAACTCGCTCAAGAATGGAGTCCAGGTGAGGCTGTGGAGCAGGCTGGCCTGGAAGAAAAGATTGAACTGGACTTAAGTGAGGCTAATTTGGAGCGGGCTAACTTGAGGGGTAGAAATTTGAGTGGGGCCAATCTGAGAGGGGCTGATTTGAGCGGGGCCAATCTGGAAAAGACTGACCTGAGTAGGGCTAACTTGAGTGGGGCCGATTTGGCAGGGGCGGACCTGGAAGATGCCATTTTAACCGGAAACACTAACTTAAGTGAAGCTAATCTAAAAGGGGCTACTCTGAAAGAAGCTAACCTCAGTACCGCCAATTTGAGTGGGGCCAACCTGAGCGAGGCTAATCTCCAAAAGGCCGATTTAACTGAAGCAAACCTCAGTTGGACAAATTTGATGTCGGCCACGCTCAAGCAGGCCGTTCTGATCAATGCCAACTTACAGGGGGCGGATTTGGGCGGCGCTACGCTGCTTGAGGCCGATCTAACCGGGGCCAATTTGACCCAGGCTAATCTGGTTGGCGCTCAAGTGAGGGCTGATAAGGACGAAGAAAACGCTGAACTACAAAACATCATCCTGGATATGGCCCATCTCCATGCCGTTGATTTGCAGGGCGTCAATTTAAGAGAAGCCAAGCTGCGCCACGCCGATTTGAGCGGTATCAACCTGATGGCCGCCAACCTGCGGGGGGCTGACCTTAGCGGAGCCTATCTCACCCCACCGGGCATTCTGAATAGTGGTAGCGTCACCGAAACAGTGAATATGAGTAGGGCTGATTTGAGGGGGGCTTATTTGATTGAGACCAAACTCATCAGTGTCAATCTGACCGGGGCTGATTTATCTAGGGCGAATCTCAGCAAGTCTGTGATGGAGGGGGTTGTGTTCCAGGGAGCTGATTTGAGTGAGGCCGACTTGAGCAATGCTGTATTACACCAGGCCAATATGTATGACGTAAACCTGCCCCGCGCCATCTTGATGAGGGCCGATATGCCAAAAATCATTTTAGAAAGGGCCAACTTGAGTGCAGCCAAACTGGTTGAGGCCGGGTTGCCCCAGGCCAATCTACGCAGAGCCAATTTAAGAAACGCTGATTTATGCGGCGCTGATTTGAGTGAGGCTGATTTAAGTGGGGCTGATTTAAGTGGGGCTACTTTGTGTGGGGCGAATCTGAGAGGAGCGAATCTGAGAGGGGCGAATCTGAGAGGAGCGAATCTGAGTTGGGCCGATTTGAGCGGCGCCGACTTGACCATGGCTGATACGGCTGGAGCCATTATGGTGGGGACAAATCTGAGTGGCGCCAGACTGCCGGACGAATTAAAACGATAGAGAATGGTTAGTTCATCGTTACGTACCCTCCTACTTATTCAGAAATTCCCAATACCGCGCGTATCTTTTCCAACATCTCATCGGTGCGGCCTTTGACAAAATAATCGGCGGCCCCTTTATCTATGCACACCTTGGCCGTTTCCACTTCATCCCAGGCCGAGTTGACCATCACCGGCAGGTCGGGGACTTCGGTTTTGAGTCGTTCCAGGAGTTCTAACCCGGCATATTTGGATTCTTTGCCTGAAAAATCGGGCATGTTCAAATCCAAGATAACCAGATCAAAAAGTTCGTCCTCGCGCAAAGATTCTTGCACAAGTTCATAAGCGGCGATGTTGCCGTCGGCCGTTTCCACCTCAAACCCTTCTCTAAGCAGGGTTTTGGCGACACTGCGCAGCAGATTCTCCTCGTCGTCTACCACCAGAATTTTTGGTTCTATCTCCATTTGTTTTCCCCGCAATGCTTAGCTTGAGTGGATTGACTTTAACGCGCTTTTTACTTCAGTGAGCAAACTGGCCCGGGTATGGGGTTTGAGGATCAGGTTATGAACCCCCAACAATTTGCGTTCTTTAGTTCGTTCCACCCGCGGATTTGTTGACACGGCCACTGTTTTGGCAATGGCCCCTTCGTTTTTAAGGGTCTGCATAATTTCCTGGGCCGATCCCTGGGCCAGAATATCGTCAATCAAGATCAAATCGTATTTATCCAGATTTTCAAGCCTATAGTTATCACCTGAAGTAGCTACTTTGTAGCCGCCATCTTCCAGAGTGGTCACAGCAAAGTTACGCCAATGGTCATCATCGTCAATGAGCAATATTTTGCCCCGCCCCATCTCCCCTTTGGCCGTGGCTTCTTTTCCCTTAAAAACAGGCAGGCTTACGGTAAAGGTAGAGCCTCGGCCCGGCTGGCTGGTGACAGAAATGTGGCCGCCTATTTGTTCTAAAATCAAACGGCAGGCCGGCAGCCCCAGGCCGGTATGTCCCTTGATGCCTTTGGTGGTGTGGAAAGTGATCCAAATTTTGTTCAGAGCATCTTCGGGAATCCCGCTGCCGTTGTCTGTAACATCAACCAGCACAAAGTCTCCGCCGGAATCTGGGCGGATGGAAAGGGTGATGTGCGGCTTGGTTTGGTTCTCCATGGCCTCGTAAGCATTTTTGATCAGGTTGACAAAAACGCGATTGAGCTGCACCGGGTCGGCCAGCGCCAGGGGCAAACCTGGTTGAACCTCAATGGTGATCATATCGGCCGGCACATCAATTTCGCTCACCACGTCTTTAACCACATCATCTATCATCGTGGGGCGAGGGGCCTGTTCGCGGGCCGGGCCGATCATATCCTCCTTAACCCTCATGATCAACCGGCCTGCTTCCTCAATGATCTCCAGGTCTTCCATAATCGAGGCCAGGCTCAGCCGTTTTTGCAGTTTGTCGGGGGAGAGGCGGTTGAGTTTGGCCGCGCCGGCCGCCAGCTCGGGATTGTTCTGCCGGATAACTTCCGCTTCTTTTTGGAGCAGTTGGGCCAGGGGGTGTTTTTTAATGGCCTCGTCGGCCTCGTCGGCTTCGTCCGCATCCGGCAGCATGCCGGCCGCCGCGACGATCAGCAGTTGAATATCGTGCCGGATGCGCTCCACCGAACCGCCGATGGGTTCGGCCTTGTTGCCAATCCAGTGGATAGCGTCGCCGGTGGCCGTGGCAATGGCTTCAAAAGTTTTGGCGCGCAGCAGTTCGGCGTGGGTCTCTTCCAATTCCTGGCGCTGGCGGGCGTTGTCCAGGGCAATGGCTAACTGGTTGGCCATTGCCTGCAACGAGGAGACGTCTTCATCTGAAAAAGCCGCCGCTTCCACGCTTTGCACCGTTACCGCGCCAATCACCCTCTCGCCAATGGCCAGCGGCAAAGCCATCTCTGAGCGGGTTTCCGGCAAAACGGGGTTGGGGTACCACACTTTTTCCGTATCTACGTCTAACGAGATGCGAGCCTCATTGAGAGCCGTGCAGGCCCCAATCATTGAGTTGCCTCCTACGGCCAGTTTGTGATTGTTTTCTATCATCACCCGGCCGGGTTCGCCCCTGCCGGCCCGCAATACGGCAAATTCACCGGCTTCGTCAATGAGAAAAACGCCGGAGTAATAAAAATCATAGGCGTCACAGATAATGTCAACGGTTTTGGGCAATAACTCGTCAATATCCATGATGTGGGTAATATTTTGACTCACTTCGGCGGCGGCGGCCAGTAAATTGGCCCGGCGCAAGGCTTGTTCTAAGGTTACATTTGCTTCTTTTTGAGCTGTGTCCATAGTAATTCCCTCTGCCTTGAGTTAAAATTTATCGGTCAATGAGTTGGTTATTCGTTCGCCTGCTATTGATGGTAAAGTCCGTTGTGCTCCGGGTGATAAATAGGGACGTGCAAAATAAAAGTTGAGCCGATGCCCACCTCACTGGTAACACCTATTTTACCCCCCATCCGTTCCATGATTTGTAAACAAGCGGGCAGGCCCAAACCCGTCCCCCCTTTTTTGGCTTTGGTGGTATGAAAGGTCATCCAGATATTGGTCAAATCCTCTTCGGGGATACCGCAGCCATTGTCGGCTATTTCCACGGTGACAAATTTTTTATCTACCTGGCGCATGGCTACAAAAAGATGGGGCTGAACGCCCTCGTCCACGGCTTCAACCGCGTTTTTGATCAAATTAAGGATCACCCGGCCCAGTTGCAGTGGGTCAATTTTTACGGGGGGAATGTAACCGTCAATACTATAAGACACCGTGCCGGGAGGGAGGGCAAAGCCTTTTACGGTATCTTTAACCACGTCTACAATGTTGGCCTCCTGGATTTTGAGGCGACGCGCCGGCCCAATGAGGTCTTCTTTGATTTGCAGAATGGTGTTGGCGCTTTGTTCAATGATTTCCAGGTCTTCCAGCACCGACTCGACATCCAACATGTGCCGCAACTTTTTCAGCGGTTTGTTTTTTAACTTGTTCACCTGACTTTCCAGGTCCGGCAGCCGTTTTTGCATGGTGTTGGCCGCTTCCACCACCAGATGAGCCAGAGAATTTTCCTTAAGGTTGACTTCTGCTTGCGTGATAAATTCTCTGGCCAGGTAAAGAAAACTGCCAATGTCTTCCCGCACGCGGTCCGCGCAAGCCGGAATAGGGGCTGCTTTGTTGCCCACCCAGTGAATGGTTTCGCCGGTGGCGGTAGCGATTGACTCAAAGGTTTTGGTGCGCACCAGTTCCTGGTTGGCCGCTTCCAAATCTTTTAGCAATTTGGCGTTATTGATAGCCACGGCCAATTGGTCGGCCATCATTTGTAGCGAGGAAATGTCTTCTTCGGAGAAAGCGGCTTCTTCAATACTCTGCACGGTCAACGCGCCAATGGCTTTGTTTTTGACAATCAGGGGGAGGGCCATTTCGGAGCGGGTCTCGGGCAGGAGGGGGTTGGGATACCACACTTTTTCTTCGTCAACGTCCAACGAAATGCGCGCTTCACCTAAACCCGTGGCCGCGCCGATCATGGAGTTGCCGCCAACTTCCAATTTGTGGCCGCGCTTCATCATTTTTTGGCCCGCTTCGCCGTGCCCGGCCTTGAGTACGGCCCACTCTTTGCCGTCTTCCAGGGTTTCAACCAGAAAAATGCCGGCATAGTAAAAACCGTACTCTTCGCAGATAATGTCTACGGTCCCGGAGAGCAGTTCATCCAGGTCCAGAATCGAGGTGATGTTGCGGCTAACTTCGGACCCGGCTTGTAGCAGCGTGGCCCGCCGGGAAGCCTGTTTGAAGAGCAGTTCATTTTGTTGGTGCAGCCGGGCATTGTGAATGGCCACCGCCAGTTGGTCGGCCATGGCCTGTAACGAGGCCACATCTTCGTCAGAAAAGGCGGCCTCTTCCGTGCTTTGCACCGTTAACGCGCCAATCACCTGGCCTCTAATGGCTAAGGGCAGGGCCATCTCGGAGCGCGTGTCGGGCAGAAAAGGGTTGTTAAACCAAACCGCCTCTTTGCCAACGTCCAGGGCGATCCGGGCTTCATTCAAAGAAGTGCAGGCCCCCACCATGGAGCGTCCCCCCACTTCCAGTTTATGGTTGTGCTCCATCATGATCTGGCCCGCCTTACCCCGTCCGGCCTTGAGCACAGCCCATCTCTTGCCATCTTCCAGGGTTTCAATCAAAAAAATCCCGGCGTAGTAAAAACCGTACTCTTCGCAGATAATATCCACCGTCCGCGGCAGGAGTTCGTCGGGGTCTAAAATAGAAGAGGTATTGCGGCTAACCCGGGCAGCCGCATTGAGCAACTTGGTCCGGCGCCGGGCTTTGGCTAATGTTTCGGCTAATTCTTCCGGCGCAACGGGTGTCCTCAATACCTGGTCAATATCCATGTGCTTAGACAGCCTCAAATCCAATTGATTACAGCACGGTGAAAATAAGAGGGAGATAAGATTTTTTTGCTACTCAGAAGAGGGTTTACGCCAGGTAAAATCAATTTCAAAGCGACAAGAACGTAAACCTATCCACACTCTTTAAGATTATACTAAAAAAATATGTAAGGTGCAATCCCCTTTGCGGTAATATGCAGGCTGCCGAAAGGCAGGCCGATTTGAGATTGAGCGAAATGGTCTTGAGCCTAATACTACAACGAGACTTCGCTTGAGAAACCCGGCTTTTAGTGCTTGTTGATAGTCCGATTTGGACAAAAGTTACCATTTATAACCAAAAAAGCCGGGTTTCTTTACTTCGTTATGTCAAAATCTCGTTGTAGTACTAAAAACCCCCAAAAATTGGGGATGTCTTATTGAGCAAAGTATGCTATGATAATAGTGTTTGTTAGGAGGGGGTTAATTTATTTTTAGTTTAGTTTATATTTTAGTTCCATTTTTATTTTCTCTCCTCCTTTTTGTGGTTCCCCGGTTGCTCCCCCCCAGCCGGGGAATTTAATTTTAAATCAACTCGGTTTCTGGGCAAAAATATGAGCTTGCCGAATGAAAGGAATACCCCATGCGCTCATTGACCATTTTTATAATTTTTTTGCTCCTCTTTCTTCCAGCTTGTAGTCTTGGAAATCTTGCTCCTGCTGCGCCGTTAACAACCGACAATCCCACGTTGGCCTCGCCTGACCGGCCCGGCGAAGCGCCCGGCCACTGCGGGGATGAAGTGTGTGATGGCCCGGAAAACGCGACCAACTGCCCCCAGGATTGCGATCGGCCAACACCTACCCCCCTCGCCGAGACACCCGCCATCCCGGAGGTGCAAGCGACCGGCGTTGTGGAACCCGGCCCGGAACCAAACACCTACCGGGTTATCAATCCGGCCAGTCAGGCCCGGTTGTATGTGCAGGTTATCCATCCGCAAGATTGGGACGGCAGCGCCTTGCCCACTTTGATCCTGGTGCCCGGCGGTTCGGCAGATAGCAGCCGTTTTGTTCAGCCCCCCTCCCAGGCCCAGTTGATGGCCGACGCCGGTTTGACCATTATTGTTTTTGACCCCGATGGGCGCGGCCAAAGTGAGGGCGTAGAAGACGACAATGGTTTCAGCCAACAGGATGGCCTGGCCGCCCTCATCCGTTTTGCCGCCACTCTGCCGGAAGTGGACGCGGCCCGCATGGGCCTGGTCTCTTATTCTTATGGCGTGACAATGGCCACGGGAGCGCTGGCCCGCCATCCTGATCTGCCTATTCAGTTTTTGATTGATTGGGAAGGCCCGGCCAACCGGAACGATACCGGCGGCTGCGACGAGGCCCAGACCGGCCATCTCCAGGGGCATCCCTGTGACGATGAAGATTTTTGGCAGGAACGTGAAGCGGCAACATTTGCCCTCAACCTGCCGGTGCCCTACCAGCGTTTGCAATCGGAAAAAGACCACGCCCAGCCCGATAATGCCCATGCCCTGCTGATGATGGCCAACGCCACTGCCGCAGAATATGGCGGGCACGGCATGTCTCCCTGGACCCGCCTGAATAACCTGACCCCCAATACCCTGTATACCGTATCCAACCCGCCGCCTATGCTGCCGGAAGGCCAAAGTCAAAAGCCGGAACCCTTAATCATCCATCAGGCCTTTGAATTGTTTGACCTTTTCTGCCCCACTGCTGCCGGGTCAAACCCTTCTCCTGATGAAGCTACCGCCGCGGCTTCGGTGATCTCCACTGGCCAGGCGCAAGTTTTGATCACCATAGATTCCGGGCCAAACAACCAGGCTATCCGGCCGCTGCTGGGTGTCAACATTGGCCCCATCCCGGCCGGGGAGCCGGGCAATGCCGACCTCACCGCCGCTTACCAAAACATTGGCGTCACCACCATCCGCACCCACGATTACTACGGCCCTTTGGACATGGCCACCATTTATCCCGATCAAAACGCCGACCCGCTTGATCCGGCCTCTTATGATTTTGAGGCCAGCGATCAGGTTTTTGCCGCTATTTTGGCCGGGGGCTTTGAGCCATACTTGCGCCTGGGCGACTCGTGGCACAACGCCCCCTCTTACCCGCCCGCCGACCCGCGCCGCCCCATCAACCCGGCTAACTGGGTCCAGGCGGCGGTGGAGGTGGTGCGCCACTATAACGATCCCGACCTGTGGGGAGGCAGTCACCTGCGCTACGTGGAAATCTGGAACGAACCGGACCACCCGCAGTTTTGGGATGGTTCGCCGCCGGAGTTTTTTGAGCTATTTGCGGCCGCGGCTGTCGCCCTGAAAGCAGAATTTCCCCACCTGATGATTGGCGGCCCCGGCTTGACCGTGGCCGCTTTTAAAACGCCGCACGGCCAGGCTTACACTGAAAATTTTCTGGCTCATCTGCAAAGCCAGGCCGTTCCTCTGGACTTTTTCTCCTGGCACATTTACAGCAATGACCCGGCCGATTTTCCCGCCGCTGCTGCTTACTACCGGGCCCAACTGGATGGTCACGGTTATCCAACCGCCGAAAGCCACATCACCGAATGGAATACGGCCGTTGGCGAAGGGCGGAGTGAAACAGACCCGGCTTTACGCATTGGGGCCAGGGGCGCGGCCCTGCTGACGGCGGCCTGGATTGGTTTGCAAGAACAAGGAGTGGCGGTTTCCACCTTTTACCGTGGCCCCGACGCCGCCCAAAATCACCCCACTTTTTACGGCATGTTTTACGCCGACGGCCGGCCCAAGCCAATTGCCCTGGCCTTTTCGCTGTGGGCTGAAATGGCCGCCCATCCAACGCGGTTAAACGTATCGTTGAGCGGCGGCAGCAATCCGGGCCAGTTATGGGTTTTGGCCGGGCAGAATGGCAGCGGAGAGATGGCCCTGTTGCTGGCCAATCCCACCGACACGTCCACCTCGTGGCAAGCTTTTTTTCCCAATAACCAGGCCGCGCCACAGGCTACCCTCTCTATCCGCCAAATCAGTGATCCCGCCGAAGCCATCCAAGAATTTGAAATAATTGAACCCAGCGTTGAGATAGGGGCTTACACCGTGCAACTGGTCACCCTGACCCCATAAAAAAGAGCGGCTCATCATCGAGCCGCTCTTTTGTTAAAGTCAATTTAACGCCGCCGCGCGCGCCTGGCCGAGGGGGTCGGTTGCCGCACGTATTCGCCGCTCCGGTTGACCATTACCTGGGAGTCATCCTGGGAGGGGGCGTTGCGCAAATATTGCCGGTGTACGGCCCAATCTTCTAACACGGATACGTTGAGCGTGCCGGTCACGGCGCCGCCTGTGGTGCTGGCGGTGGCCTGGATAACATAATCGCCGGGCCGCACAACCCGGCCAAAGTCATCGTAGCCGTCCCAGTGGAGGGTATGTTGACCCCCATTGCGGTGGCGGCGATGCAGGAGTGTGGCGATGGTGTTGCCGCGTTTATCTTTGATTTCCACGGTGGCCCGCGCTGCTTTAGATAGGTCAATGGATAATCTCAAAAAGCGGCCTTCTTCCGGCAGGCCGGGCCGAAAGCTGTTGCTTTCGGCGGAAACAACCAGGGCCACGGGGCGGGTCAAAAAGTAGGCCAAAATGAGCAGCACCGGCAAAGAGAGCAGTACCGGCACAAAATAGGTGGAGAGGGTGGGCAAATTGCGGGCCACGCGGGCCAATTCCGATTCCGGCGGGGCCACCCGGTAGTTCAGGCGGCGTTGCAGTTGGGTCACGTTTCCGGCTTGGTCCAGGGCGGCCACCTCAATGGTATTTTCGCCGTCCAGCAGGGTGACGGTGGTTTGGAATTCACCCAGGGGGCTGACCGTCACGGCCTGGCCGTTCACCTGAACCAGCGCTCCGGCCTCGGTTTTGCCGGTGATTTGCACGTCTGCCTGCTGGAAAGTTTCGCCATCCTCAATATTCAATTGCAAGGTGGGGGGCGCGCTTTTGCGGTGGACAATGATCTCCTGGGTGGCCGTGTTGCCAACATCGTCTTTGGCCTCAATGCGCAGGATATTATCGCCTTCCTGGAGGATAATCTCCCGTTCAAATTGGCCCTCGGCGGCTACTGCCGCCTCTTGGCCGTTGACTTTAAGGGTAGTGCCGGGCGGTGCAACGCCGGTCACGGTGAACAGAGTTTCGTTCGTCCACTGGTCGTTTAGGGGCGAAGTAATGGCAATTTCCGGGGGACGGGTAACCAGGATGATTTCACGGGCAATGGCGGCAATGTTTCCGGCGGGGTCGGTGGCGGTAACTTGAATGATATTTGAGCCTTCGGCCAGTTGCCGTTTGATGTTAAAATGCCCCTCGCTATCAATGGGGATGATTTTTGGATCGCCGGCAAGTTGCACCACCGCCTCCGAGTCGGTGAGACCCTCGATGGTCAGGTTGGCTTCCCGCACCCGGCTCACTTCATCCAGATTGACCAGGCGCAGGCTCGGCGGTAGGGTGTCAACCTGAACCGGCGCGCTTTGCACGGCGGCCCGCACGGTGCCCTGGGCCGTCACTTGCAGCCGGTAACGGCCATCGGGCGCAACCTGGCCAATATCGTCCCGCCCGTCCCATACGGCGATGTGTTGGCCCCGGGTTTGAAATTCGTCGCTGTTAATGGTACGCACCAGGGTGCCGCTCTCGTTAAAAACGGCCACCGTGACCTCGGCGTCTTCATTGAGGGTGTAGCTAAAGTTGGTGGTATCCTGGGTCTGGTCGCCGTTGGGCGAGATGATGCTGGGGGAGGCTTCGGCGGCAATTTTGGGCGTGCGTAACCAGTCGCCAATAAAAGTGACGCCCAACAAAACGGCTACGGTGCCTACGGTGATAGCTGTAGCAATAGGCCCAAAGCTCAAACCCCGGCTGGTGGCGCGACGACGAAGGCCTTGTTTTTGGTTGTCGGTTTGTTCAAATCTAATGGTCATCGCCTGTGTTCTTTAATCTATTTCTAGCATGATCAATCCGGATTCGTCTCGGGGAGGTTCCCATTCCGGCAATTCGCTTTGGTGCGGCACCCGCACCGGCCGCCGGGGATGATCAAGCTGATCAACGCTCTCCAGGGGAACAGCGGGTTTCAGCCTGCCCTTACTTTTTCTGCCTGGTTTCCGCCCGGCTTTGGCCCGTTGGAAAAAGCCGCCCGGCACCGATTTAGCTGCCGGTTTTTTGCGTTCCCGTTTGGCCCGGCGGCTGTGTTGGGGCGCAATGGGCAAATCCAACGACTCCCTGAAACTGTGGATGACGGTGCTAACAATAATGACCATCAGCAACGAGAACAGCGGCCCGGCCGGGTCCTGCAAGGCCAGCACGGTTTCAGCGGTAACCGCTTCTTGCAGCCAGTACGGCAGGGCCAGGTGGGTGGCCATCATGATCAGCCCGCCCCCGGCGGTTACCACCAAGATTGACCAGGGCGCCCGATACTTGACCCACTTTCGCCAGGCCAGCGCCCCGACAAAGCCGCCGGCCACGGCCCAGCCGGCAATTTGCAGTAAGTTGTAAAGAATAACGCTTGACGTATCCGCAAAAGGTTCTACCAGCAATAGCAGCGTTTCTAATGAGTTGGCGTCGTAATAGCGAAGCAAAATTGCTTGCATATCCGGCACCTGTCCGGCCAATACTAACCAATCAAGGTTGAGCCCGGCCATGCCGCCCATAATTTTGCCCCAGATGGCGGCCAGCCCGCCAATCCAGGCTCCGGCAATGCCTCCCCACCAAAGCCCGCCCAAAATAGGCACCAGCCAATGCAGGTGATATTTGGCTAAAAAAGGCGTGGCTAACACCAGTAGGGTAGCCCCCAGATAATGCACAAACAGGCGATACCCCAACGCGCTTACGGCCAAAAAAATAACGGCCAGGTACAGATTGATGGTATAAATGGGGTAAATCATCGCGCTCACGGCCACAAGGTAGGCCAGCAAAGGCCAGCGCATCCCCAACACGGCTATCGCCACCCCAATCACCAGCACCCAGTTTTGGGGATAGACCGATAAGTTGAGCAGGGTCAGGCTAACTAAAACAGCCAGGCCAATGGCAGTGATAGAACTTTCCACAAGAGCCTGGTAACGGCGATATAGATTGTGGGGGCCTCTAAAGGTTTGGGTAATCATAATGGATCAGAAATTTCAGATTAGAAACTAAAACTTACAACTTAAGAACGTGTTTCTTAAGTACATCGGCATGTCCTGGAAGCGGAAGCGACTGTAGCGACGAGAAATCTACTTCAGGCGGATGTTACAAGGAGATTTCTCGGCCCGACGGCCTTGAAACGACATTTAAGAAACTCGATCTAAAACCTAATTTCTTACTTCTCATTTTCACTTCTCACTTGATCCCTACCCTACCCCAGCTCTATCTGCCGCAATCCACCATTCTCGCGCGTTGTGGGCAGGAGAGGTTGAGGTTGGGGTAGCTCGGAAGCGGGGCGGGCGTGCCGGCGGGCCCACTGGCGGAGCGCGGTGATTTTGCTTTCCACAGTTTGCGAGAGGGGTATGGTGCTATTGAGATTACGGAATAAATCTTCGCTGTTCAGTTCGGTGTCGTTTTCAAAGGCGTCGTACAGGCCATCAATGATGACTTGCTCAATTTCGGCGCCGCTGAAACCATCGGAAACCAGGGCCAGTTTATTCAGGTCGTAATCCAGCGGGTCTCGCCCCCGGGCGGCCAAGTGAATGGCAAAGATTTCGCGGCGTTCTTGCAATTGGGGCAGGTCTACAAAAAAGATCTCATCAAAACGGCCCTTGCGCAGCATTTCGGGCGGCAGGGCCGAAATATCGTTGGCCGTGCCAATCACAAACACCGGCGAGGTTTTTTCTTGCATCCAGGTGAGCAGGCTGCCAAATACGCGGGCCGAGGTCCCGGCATCGGAAGTGCCGGAGCCGGTAGCCCCGGCCAGCCCCTTTTCAATTTCATCCACCCAAAGCACGCAGGGCGACACATTTTCAGCCAGGCGGAGGGCGGCGCGAATATTTTGTTCCGACGAACCGACCAACTCGCTGAACACCCGGCCCAGGTCCAGCCGCAGTAGAGGCAATTGCCACTGGCTGGCCACGGCTTTGGCCAGCAAACTTTTGCCTGCGCCCTGAACGCCCAGCAGCAGCAAACCCTTGGGCTCGGGCAGGCCAAAGCGGCGGGCCTTTTCGGTAAAAGCCATACCGCGCTTGCGGAGCCAATCCTTTACCAGGTTCATGCCACCAACGTGGGCAAAACCCTCCACCGATTCATAATATTCCAACACTTGCGAGCGGCGAATGAGTTGTTCCTTTTCGGCGATGATGATGTTTAAATCCAGTTTGCGGTCCATTACCAGGCTTTTGGCAAACACGTTTTCGGCCTCAATGCAGGTCAGGCCGCGGGCGGCATTGAGCACCCGTTCCCGGTCCTCTGCGCTCATTTTGAGCTGCACCCCGGCAATTTCGCGGGCGGAGCGCACCACCCTATCCAGGGAGAGTTCCAACTCGTCGAGGGTGGGCAAAGAATAGTCCAGCACGGTAATGTCTTTTTCCAGGTCTGCCGGGAAGCGGAGCATAGGCGAGAGAATGATCAGGGTTTTGCGGCTTTCCTTCAACTGGTTGGTAATATCGCGCAGGCGGCGAATAATGACCGGATGGTCCGGCCCGCCCCGGCTGTCGTCCAGGTAAGGATGAAAGTCTTTTAACACAAAAATGGCCGCCTCTTGCGATTGGGCCACAAAGTCGAGGGCGTTGAGGGGATCGCGCGTGGCCGGGTCTACCGGCTGTGCTTGTACCAGGTCGAGCGGAGCAATGCCGTTGGTCAGGGTCCAGCCATATAGTTTTTTGCGACGGCTAATGGCCACTTCGCGCAGTATATCTTCGATGCGTCGCTCTTCCCAGGAGACAATGTAGATGATAGGATATTTGGCCCGGGTGAGGATATTCAGTTCGTCCACGCGGTGCAAGGTTGACATAGCCGCAGCCGGTCAAACCGGCCCTAACCCCCTTTGGCAACTAAACATAATACGAGCATATTTGAATATAACATAATTATGTCTAGTTGTCAATGTAACGGGCTGTGTCCGGTATCTTAGGATGAAGGACGAACGACAAACGACAAACGACGGGAATTGGTCGTTTGTCGTTTGTCGGAAAACCGGAGTGTGACCGGACCGGAACAGTCTCCCGATGGTTAAGTCACTTCTGCCGATTTTTGTTGACACGCGTGCTGCTCTATAGTACTATTTTGATAGGGTGGTTCAGATAATGAAGCGTTATGCAATTTTACTGGCGGTGCGACCCCAGTCGGCGAACCAGATTTTTGAAGGCAGCAAAACAGTGGATTTACGCCGGGTTCGCCCCCGCTATATCAACCCGGGGACGTTGGTTTTGCTTTACGTTGCAGCGCCGGTAAAGACCATTGCCGGGGCCTTTAAGGTGGGAAAGGTGGTAGAGGCACCCCTGGAAGCCTTATGGTCGCAGGTAAATGGCCAAGCCGGGGTTACGCGCGAGGAGTTTGAGGCTTATTATGGGGGTCTGACCAGGGGGGTTGGAATCTTCTTTTTGGAAGTGCGGCGTTTTACTGACCCTCTCCCGTTTCAGGAATTGAAGGAAAAGATGGCCGGTTTTTACCCACCTCAGGGATTCCGTTACGTCAAACCTGACGAATTGATGTTGGTATCGGCCCGGCTTGGTGATTTTGGCGGGAGAATCAAGGTCAGTGTCCAGCGGTCTTTGCTGGAGGAAGAAAAGATAGTGGGCGTTTATTTTTAGGAGATCTTCCGGTTCAGGTTTAGGGCTAAGGATTTAATAACTTCCGCATTTCAGACCAATTCCTCTGAAAATCGGTTTGGTTTGGGGAAGTTATTTAATGCCTAATCCTTAGCAAAAGTTTCCGGTAACAAGGAAGGATAAAATGTCTGAAACAAGCCTTACTTTATCCCCGCCACAGGATGAATATAGCCAACCGGAATTCACCATCACCTCTCATCTGGCTGCGGATGCCGGGCCAACCGTTGTTTTTCAGGGCAAAATGCGGCTTGAAACCACAGACGAGGCGCCCATTGCCCAACTTTTTGGCCGCATTGTGGACCAGGCCAGCCCCACCCGGCGCGTGATTTTAGATTTGCGCCGGCTCTCGTTTATGAACAGTCGAGGCATATCGGCGCTTTTTAAGTTTGCCATCGCTCTTCGCGGAAAACAGGTGAGTTTGCACGTTTTAGCTGTGGAGAGTTCGGTGTGGCAGCAGGCGCATTTAAATACCATCCCCAAAATTTCTCCCGATTCGATCATTACCTGGTTGGAGGTAGAGGATTAGGCCCTTTTTTTCAAGGATGAGATGATTCGGTATTTCAACATGTCATCTTAATACATAGGTAAACAGGAACTACGGCCTCCCGCCGGCCGGAACGCGGGCAAGTTGCTGTTGAATCTGGCTACAGGTTCCGGTTATCTCTCCGTGAGGGCCGGTGAACCGGCACGACGCGCCCTGGCTTTGCCCGCTGCAAGCGGCAATCGCCTCCGGGGGTGGCGTTCCTCTTGGCCCTTGCTGCTGGTTGTTGACGGGGGGACCGGCCGACCCATTTTGCCGGTCGCTGGGCGGTAGCCCGTCTTCCGGTCTTAATTGCTGACCGGGCTGTTGTTGGTTGATGTCGCTCATTTCAACCGTAATCCCGCTGCGATTGGCGCTTGAACCGCCATCAGGGGTACCGGTCGTATTGCCGCCGCGCATGCAACGGGCGTAGTTGTAGATGCGGATAGCGTCCCCCTGCGGGCCGTGGCCGGTAGGATAATTGGCGGGGTCGCCAACTTTGGGGGCGCTGCGTTGCGAGCCGGCCCCATGCACGTCAACCCAACTGTTGTGCATATAGCCCAGCGACCGGCCAAAGGCGACGTAGGCGGCATTCATTCCATTCATAAGATTGGCGTGAGTGGTGCTGCTCCAATAGGCCGGAAAATCGGTTTGGCCGGCTTCATTGGTGATGGGGGTGGCGTTGAACTGAGGGTCAATGGCGGCGGAGCCGGTGGTATCGGGCGAGCGGTTGTAATCCACAATGCTTTGCAATTCTTTGGCGTTGGGCAGTCGCCAGTCGGTGTAACCGGCGTTGTCCAGGCTTTCGCAATAGGTCAACGCTTCTGCCCAATTCAGGCCTTTTCCGCTGTCATCCTGCTGCCACATCAGGCCGGTGGCGTTGTCGGTGATGGTTTCATTGCCGTTGTCTATAAAATTGTTTTGGCCGTAGGCGGTATTTCCTCGCACGTAAAGGACAAAAAATGTCTTTTCGTTCCCGCCACCTGGCATGGTCAGCCCGTACCCTTTGATGCGCCCATCGGCAAAGTTGACACCGAACATAGTTTCGGCACCGTTCATCGTTGTGCTGACATATTTGGTGCTGCTGGCGTACTGGGAATCAATCGTGCGTTCTCCGGCGGCGGGGTCGCCGTAGGCAAAATCAAAATAGGCGGTGTCAATGAAGGGAATCAGGGTAACAACGCTTCCCGGCGGGCCGCTGGGGTCGGTGCCGTCAAACCGGATGAGCGAGTAAAACTCCTTGATGGTCGGCAGTCGCCAGTCGTTGTAACCGGCCAGGTTGAATGGGCCGGCTCCGGCCACAGCTTGGTCGTAGGTCAGCTTGTCGGCGGCAGTGATAGCGCCGTCGTTGTTGGTGTCGGGGCTTTTTTGCCACATCAGGCCGGTGACGTTATCGGTGATAGTGCCGTTGCCGTTGTTGGTGTAACCGGGTGTGTGGCCGGTGTACTGGGCGTCTTGCCCGTAGAAGTCTTCCCCAGCGGCGGGGCAGGTGATGACCGAACCGGCGGCGTTGTAACACTGACTCTGCCCGGTGTCTACAATGGGGTAAGAAGTTCCGGTTTGGGCCTGGCCGGTTTGGGGCAACAGGGCCAATCCAACGGCAATAATAATGAAGATTGTAACCAGTCGGTACGTAAATTTTGAAACTGCGGTCATTTTTTGCCTCGCTTTCTTAAAATCTGTCAGGTCTGTTGATATTTTCATCACCAGTCTAACAAATTTTGCTGCCGGGCAACAGTGTCGCCGGTCATCGGTTTTTATTGCCGTCCGTGATTGGCCTCATCAATTACCGTGACAGGCGTCACGGGTAAGGGGCTAAAACAATGACTCCGGGCACAAGTCAACTAGGCGCTTCTGTGTTATAATGCTTTTATGAAAGAAAAAGACGCTCAACCTAACGTGATAGGGCTGCTGCCGCTAACGGTGGGGCTATGGTTAGGCTATTTGCTGGCGCTGTTGCTGATTGACCATCTTTTTTATCCGCACCCGGTATTTCCCCCCTTATATTATCTGCTCAACGGGTTTAATGCGTTGGTGGGGTTAGGGCTGGCGTGGTGGCCCCGGGGGCGCAGCGTGTTGGGGCGCGCCTTTTTGCCGCTGGTGATTGGTTTGTTGTCGGTGGTGCCGGTGGTGACGGCCCAGTTAATGACCATGCGGCTGCCGGCCAGCCCGGCCAGCGGCCCGGAAGGAGTGCTGCTGCGGATAATGCCGTTGTTGTTGATGGCCTTGATCTTAACCGCGTGGCAATACGGCTGGCGTTATGTCATTTTGTTCAGTGGGGGGATTGCCCTGTTTACGCTGGGGCTGCACCTGTTCTATTTCCGGCCCGGGGGGCTATCGCTCTTGCCGCCGGTAACGGTGCTGGTCATCCAGACGGTCAGCTTTTTGGTGGTTGGTTATTTTATCAGCACGCTGATGAGGCGGTTGAAAAAGCAGCAAGAATCGCTGGCGCAGGCAAACGCCCAACTGACCGATTACGCTGCCACCCTGGAAGATTTGACCATCAGCCGGGAGCGCAACCGCATGGCGCGCGAACTGCACGACACCCTGGCCCATACCCTGAGCGGCTTAACGGTGCAACTGGAAACGGTGAAGGCTTACTGGGACGTTGACCCGGCTGCGGCCCAAACAATACTGGCTAAATCGTTGGATGCCACCCGCTCCGGCTTGCAGGAAACCCGGCG
Source organism: Anaerolineae bacterium (assembly GCA_016931895.1). Classification (NCBI taxonomy): domain Bacteria; kingdom Bacillati; phylum Chloroflexota; class Anaerolineae; species Anaerolineae bacterium. Next base: position 4,025 of record JAFGDY010000041.1, on the reverse strand, counting down.
GGCCTTAAAATCCCTGCGGGCCAGCCCCCTGGATGACTTGGGGTTGTTGCTGGCCCTGCGCCAATTGGCCACAGAAACTGCGGCCAGGGCCAATTTGCAACTTGAGCTATTAGTGCCGGAACACCTGCCTCCTCTGTCACCGGCAGTGGAACAATGTATCTACCGGGTGGCGCAAGAGGCAACGGCCAATGTGGCTCATCATGCCAACGCCAAAAATCTGAGTGTCCAACTGACCTGCCGGCCTGGGACAATTTTGTTGCGGGTGCGGGACGATGGCCTGGGCTTTGAGGTGGGGCATGATAAAAATTCGGATCACTTTGGTTTGCCCGGCATGCGGGAGCGGGCCGACCTGGTCGGCGGCAGCCTGACCATTGCCAGCAAACCCGGCCAGGGCACAACGATTGAATTGACCATACAGGACATAGCGGCATGAAAGTGATTATTTGTGATGACCAGGCCATTATCCGCGACGGCCTGGAAATGTTGTTAAATCTGGAAAAGGATATCGAGGTGGTGGGCCAGGCCCGCGACGGCGCGGAAGCGGTGGAATTGGTAGAAAAGGATGCCCCCGATCTGGTTTTGATGGATTTGAAGATGCCGGGCATGAACGGCATTGAAGCGACGCGCCAGATCCGGGCCGCTTATCCGGGGGTAAAAGTGTTGGTGTTAACCACCTACGATGACGACGAATGGGTTTTTGACGCCATTCGGGCGGGCGCCGCTGGTTACTTATTGAAGGATACCCCCCGCGAGGAGGTAATCAAGGCCGTGAAAGGGACCGGCGCGGGCAAAGCTTACGTTGACCCGGCGGTGGCGGGCAAATTATTGGGCCAGGTGGCCGGCAGCCAAACCCAACCCAGCACCCTGCTCACCGATAAGCTGACCGAACGCGAGACGGATGTTTTGCGCCTGATTGCGCGGGGTTTGAACAATGCCGACATTGCCGAACGGCTGCATTTATCAGAGGGAACAGCGCGTAATCACGTGAGCGCCATTTTTGCCAAGTTGGGAGTTTCGGACCGCACCCAGGCCGCCGTGATTGCCATTCAGTATGGGCTGGGAGTATAGGTAGCCATTAGCGGGTAGCAGTCAGCAGTTAGTGATTAGCCGTATACCAAAGACGGACTCAGCAGTAACCCTCTCTTAAATCGTGGCACCCTAAAGCCAACGATCTCCTAGGTGTATGGCCATGATTTACTCAATGAGATCAGGCAATTTTCCCCGGTGGGAAAATTTATTATCTCGGCGAGATAATGTGGTTTTCCCAGGGCTGCCTAAAACTCCCATCCCGCAACCTTTGCTTTACGGAATATGGGGATGGTGGTATGATGAGATTACAGTTTTTAAAACTGTAACTCATCCATTACTGGCGGGGTGGAACGATGCAAGATATGGCCAGCGTAACGGCATGGTTGGTGAATTGGTGGTCCGGCTCCAGCCAAACAAAGTGATTGCCCCGAAAAACGGGGCGGATTAAACCGACCTTATCCATCCAGAAAGGCGCTGCAAAATGCCCCAATGGGACGGTGTTGTTGCCCAGCAAAATTTGTTGCCGTTGAGTAAAGAGCAAACCGATTTCCACGCGGCGGTAAACGAATGGGAGTGGGCCGGCGTGATGCTGGTCCACTGCCCGGATTTTGCGAGGCTCTGCCAGCTTTGTGAGAACAAAGGGCTGGTTTACCACTACCAAATTGTGAACCGGGAAACGGAAAATACGCTGTGGGTGGGGTCTTCCTGCATTATGCGCTTTGACATTGCCGTGTACGGCGATGCGGGCGAAATCCTGGCCGGTGCGGCCAAAAAGAAAAGGCTCGATGACAAAATCAGGGAAGTCCAAATGCAACGCGCCCTGGCCGCGTTGCGGAATTTGTGGCAGGTTGACCGGCAAAATCGGGATTTGATCGAAATGTATATCCGGGATTTTGAGCAGCAAAAAGGCCGGCTTTTGCCTAAAGCGTTAGTGTTCCTGTTCCGGCGCATGTACGACGAGGGCATCACGTTTGAGCCAAATTTGTATAAGCTCAAACTGCGTTCAATCTGGCAAAAAGAGCAACTCTTGCGGCTGCCGGAGACAGACCGGGAAATCATCTGGGAATGTCTGTCGGAAAAGCAAAAGGAAATTTATCGGCAGGAAAAGGCGCGGGCCGAAGCCGCAGCGCAGGCTCAGGCCCAAGCCACCGCCCACGCCGAAAAACTGGCCAGGGACCACGCTGTCTGGCGGGCCAAACGCGCTCAGGCAGACCAGGCCGTTGCCGCAGAACCGGAGCCGGAAAAACCTGCGCCAGCCTATACCCTCACCCCGCCGGTCAATTATAATGAAAGAGCGCACAAATACGCCGTTGTCTTTAAAGATCAAGCGGGCTGCTTGTTGCGCCCGGTACTTTATCGCGGCGATAGAAAATTTTGCCAAAGGGTGCTTGACGAGCAGATTGGGGCAAGTCCCCCGGGCACAACCGCCCAGGTGCTCGTGACCAGAACCCAGGTCGTGGTGTATCAAGTCCAAAAATAGATTAAGTTGAACCGCCACCTCCACGTTGGCGGGTGGGACGAATGATGAGGAGGGCAGCATGACTCAAGCCATAACTGCACAACTCCAGGTAACCTTGAAGCGTATCCTGACCACGCCTACCCCGGCTGATCTATGGACGTTGCAGGCAGAGTTGTTGGAACTGGGCGGAGAAACCGCGTTTAAGGCTCGCGAGGTGGCCGGAGCGTTCCACAGTTGTTTGCGCCACTTGGAAAGCAAAACCGCCTCACGCAATGCCAGCCGGTGGGGAGCTGTTTTGGCTACGGCGGCGGTATCGAGTGTGGGACTGCAAGAGATGCTGACCGAACAGGAAGACCCGCTCGAGTGCCTGCTGGCCAGCGGAGTCACGGCAATGCTGGAGATAGGCTCGGCGGCCAAACACGTGCAGGCCTGGCAGGTGGAAGCAACGTTGATGTACGACGACGTGGCCTGGTATTTGTATGGTGAGTTGTGGGAGATCTCTCGGTTGGGCCGGGCCGAACTTTCTGCGCCACAGCGGCGCGCTGCCCTGGACCAGTTGCTCAGACCCATTCTAGACTCCCACGTAGCCGAAGCGGTCAAGTCGGCGTTGCTGGTCAGGTTGTTCCAGGTGGTCTTGGCTGCCCGGATGTGGCCCTTGTTGGCGGATGTTGAGGGATAATTGTATAGCAGGAAATTAGCAAAGGCGTGAGTGAGATAATTCACTCACGCCTTTTTGCTGGGTTAAAGTTGAAGCTACGCCGCGTATCGCGCGTAATCATTCGGCGGGGTCTGCTTCAAAGGTATCCTCAAAACTGGTCCAGGCCTGGGTCCAGGAAGTGCGGCCATCGCCATCCAGGTCCATATAACCGCGATAGATCACGTAAATGGTATCGGCCTCACCGGCCCAGAACATGCGGCCGTTTTGGAATTCCTGGAACGCGCCCAGGCTGTCTCTGGCTTCGTTGGTGGCGTAGCCCAACCGTTGTCGGCCAGCCTCACCAATCTCTTCCCAGTATACTTTGGCAAAACGATCGCCCACTTTATAAAAACCGGCGGGGGTAGGCGCATAGCCGTGAGCGTCAACCAGCTTGCGGTCGCCATAGCGCAAGAACGTGCCATCGTCCTCAAAGAACACGTAGATGGGGTCAACGTTGGCGACGGTATCGGTTTCCAGCCAGAGCATCCAACCGTGTTCAAAGGTTTGCACGGCGGCGCGGGTGGCGTGTTCGTCTCTTCTGAAATTGGTAAAGGGGCAGCCCAGCGGGTCGTGCACTTCGGGATGCTCGCGCCACACTTTGCCAAAGCCGCGGATGGGTTCGGTGCCGCACACGTAGGTGGCGGTGTCGGGGTTGATCACGTCGCGGATGATGGCAAATTCCCGGGTTTCATTGAGGTCGGGGCGGAAAATGGTCAAAACCACCTCGGTGCCTTTGGCCCCGCGAATTCGTTTCACAACGTCGTATACGGATAAAGTGGTCACGTCTTCACCATCTACCTTCATTACCACGTCGCCCTGTTTTATCCCGGCCAGGTGAGC
>JAFGDY010000040.1 GCA_016931895.1 Anaerolineae bacterium | reverse complement strand
TAGAGCTAGACAAAAATAGCTCATGCTTTCTGGCTGAAACTGCCTACTTGAGTATGGCAGGATGGAGTATCTCCATAGTACACTAATAAGTAGAGATTGAATTTAATGGGCTTATATTTGCTAGATGCATGAGAAAAGCAAACTCATGAAAACCATTGTTTCCCTAACGATGAATCCCACCCTTGATAAAAGTACCGGCATTGACCACGTTGTGCCGGACCGAAAACTCCGTTGTCAAACACTTAACCAGGAGCCGGGTGGCGGCGGTATTAATGTATCGCGGGCCATCCGAAAACTGGGGGGCGACTCCGTGGCGCTCTATCCGGCCGGCGGCCCAAATGGTGAAACTATCGAAAGATTTCTTGATGAGGAAGGGCTTGATCATGTACGCATTCCCGTTGCTGGTTGGAGTCGAGAGAGTTGGATGGTGCTTGAGGAAGAAACCGGCCAACAATATCGGATTATTCTCCCCGGTCCCCACTTAAAACAGCCGGAGTGGGAACGATGTCTTGAAGAAATAGCTAAAACCAAGCCGGAACCGGATTATGTTGTGGCCAGCGGTAGTTTGTCGCCAGGCGTACCGGATGATTTTTTTGCTTGGCTGGCGCAGTGGACACGCCAGGCCGGCGGTCGCTTTATTTTAGATACCTCAAGCAAAGCCGCCCTGAAAACAGCCACCCAAGAAGGCGTTTACCTGATTAAGCCCAACTTGCGTGAATTCAGAGAGCTGGTGGGCAGCGAGCTTAAAGACGAGGCCGAACAGGAAGTTAAAGCGATGGCAATGGTTGAAGCAGGCCAGAGTGACGTGGTGGTGGTGTCATTGGGTGCGGCGGGCGTAATTTTGGCGACCCAACAAGGTTGCGAACGCCTGCGCGCGCCAACGGTTTCAATTAAAAGCAAGGTGGGGGCCGGCGACAGCACTGTGGCCGGCATTGTTCTCGGCCTGGCCCGTGATCAAACATTGCGGGAATCGATTCTGTTTGGGGTTGCCGCCGGAGCGGCGGCGGTTATGACTCCGGGGTCGGAATTATGCCGGAAGGAAGATACCGAGCGGTTGTATCAACGTATGATTACGAGTGAGGAAAGCTAAAAATATTGTTATGAGTTATCAACTTGAACGGCAAGAAACCCTGCCTGACGGCATTAAACGGAGTTTATGATCTAGCTGATTACCTGGGCGACGACCACGATTTAGCGGAGTTGCGCCGGTTGGTCGCATCCCAGCCCCAGCAGCCCCAGCCTGACCTATTTGATAATGAACAAAACTTGGAGGTTTTGCTAGCTCTAATTAATCAGGGGCGCGCCGAGTTAGAAGCAGCGGCCCACCCCCGCCGGGAGAACGAATTTATGTGGAAAAACCGGCTGATTTTGTTGACCGCATCGCCGCCTACTGGTGGGTCTGGCGAGAAAGAGCGGAGCCAGTGCCATTTTGCCGCAGGCACATTCAAAAAAGGTTGACCCAAACAATGACTACCACCCGTGAAGTAATCAATCAGGGGCAAGCAATTTCTGTGCGAGGGAGTGTGATCGATGTGCATTTCCCCCGGCAATTGCCCGAAATTTACAGCCGGTTGACTACCGGGCCGGAAGACAACATCATCATTGAGGTAGTCACCCATCTTGACGCCCAGACAGTGCGCGGCATTGCTTTAACCCCCACCCAGGGCCTGGCCCGGGGCGCCACCGTAACCGATACCGGACACCCCCTCCGCGTGCCCATAGGCAAAGGGCTGCTGGGCCGGATGTTCAACGTGTTTGGCGATACGGTTGATAGAAAAGAAGCGGTGCAAACCGAACGGCAACGCTCAATTCACCAGCCGCCGGCGCCTTTGTCTGCCCGCGTCACCCGCTCGGAGATTCTCGAAACCGGCATCAAAGCCATTGATGTTTTGGCCCCGCTGGAACGTGGCGGCAAAGCCGGACTCTTTGGCGGGGCGGGCGTGGGCAAAACGGTGTTGATCACCGAGATGATCAACAATATGGTCAGCCAGCACGAGGGCGTCAGCATTTTTTGCGGCATTGGCGAGCGGGTGCGCGAGGCCGAAGAATTGTACCGCGATCTGCAAGAAGCGGAGGTTTTGGATAACACCGTGCTGGTATTTGGCCAAATGAACGAACCGCCCGGCGCGCGCTTTCGCGTGGGCCACGCTGCGCTGACCATGGCCGAGTATTTTCGGGATGAGACCAGCCAGGATGTTTTGCTCTTGATTGATAATATTTTTCGTTTCATCCAGGCCGGATCGGAAGTGTCGGGACTGATGGGTAATTTACCCTCTCGCCTGGGTTACCAGCCCACCCTGGGCACGGAACTGGCCGAGTTGGAAGAACGGATTTCGAGCACCAAAAACGGGGCCATCACCTCGGTGCAGGCCGTGTACGTGCCCGCCGATGATTTTACCGACCCGGCGGCAGTGCATACCTTTACTCATCTCTCCGCCTCCATTGTCTTATCGCGCGACCGGGCCAGCCAGGGGCTTTACCCGGCCATCAATCCGCTGCAATCCGGCTCAAAAATGCTGCTGCCCCAGGTGGTGGGCCGGCGCCATTACCGGATTGCACAAAAAATTCGCAGCACGCTGGCCGGCTATGAAGAACTCAAAGATATTATTGCCATGCTCGGCCTGGAAGAACTTTCGCAGGATGACCAAAAAACCGTGCATCGCGCCCGGCGGCTGGAGCGATTTTTGACCCAGCCCTTTTTCACCACCGAACAATTCACCGGCCGGGAGGGCAAACTGGTCAGTCGGGAAGAGGCGCTGGACGGTTGCGAACGTATTTTGAATGACGAGTTTGCCGATTATTCGGAACAGGCGCTTTACATGATCGGTTCTGTTGACGAGGCGGCCCACGATGAAGCTTAAAGTCTTGCTCCCCACCGAGCATCTGGTGGAAGAAACCGTGACCAAAGTTTCCGCCGAAGCCGAAAACGGCGCGTTTACCCTGCTGCCGCGCCACATTGACTTTACCGCCAGCCTGGTGCCCGGCATTCTCGCGTTTGAATTGCAATCGGGGCAGCAGCGGTTTTTGGCCGTTGATCAAGGCGTTTTGGTCAAGTGCGGCGCGGAGGTATACGTGTCCACTATGAATGCCGTGCAGAGTGCCGACCTGGACGAACTAAAACAAACGGTGCGGGAGCAGTTTGAAGTATTGGACGAACACGAAAAAAAGACCCACACGGCGCTGGCCCGGCTTGAGGCCAATTTTATTCAGCACTTTATGGAGATTGACGAAGGGCGGTTGGGATGAGCCGGCGTAAAAAACAGCCGGGTGAAGACTTTTACGAAAAGGTTGATAAAAAAGCCAGACGTAAAACGCGCGCCAGACAGCAGCGGGAGCGCAGCCTGTGGACCAGCCTGGGCGTGATGGGCGTGGTGGGCTGGTCGGTGGCGATTCCCACGCTGTTGGGAACCTTACTGGGACTCTGGCTCGATGCCAACTGGCCCAGCTCGTTTTCCTGGACATTAACCCTGCTGATCGCCGGTCTCATTATCGGCTGTTTTGGAGCCTGGCAGTGGGTATCGCAAGAAATGGAAAAAATACAGCAAAGCAAGCAGCAACAGGATGAGGAATCGCATGACCATGAATGAACTTTATTGGTATCTCTTTTCTTTCATCGCCGGCGCGGCCCTGGGAGCCTTTTACTTTGGCGGCCTGTGGCTGACCGTGCGCCAACTGGCGAAAACCAATCAGCCAATCCTGTGGCTGAGCATCAGTTTTATCGGGCGACTGGCGCTCACTTTGGCAGGCTTTTATTTGATTGCAGCCGGTCAATGGGCGCGGTTATTGATCGCCATTGGGGGCTTTTTTCTGGCCCGGCTGATCCTGGTTAAACGGTTTGGCTACGTAAAACAACAAGGAGTTTGAGCCAATGGACTTAACCATCACGCCGGATACCATTGTTTATTGGCAGTGGGGGCCAATCAGCCTGAACGCGACCATTGTTTTTACCTGGGTGGTCATGGTTGTTTTAGTGGGCGGCTCCTGGCTGATCACGCGCAACCTGTCGGCTGAACTGAAAATATCGCGCTGGCAGAGTTTACTGGAAATGGTAGTGTTGACCATGCGCGATCAAATTGGCGACATCGCCCAGCAGAAGGCGGGCCGTTACCTACCCTTTGTTGGCACGCTTTTTCTCTTTATTTCGCTCGCAAACTTTTTGAGCATTGTGCCCGGCTATCAAGCGCCTACCGGTTCCCTATCGGCTACTTCGGCCCTGGCTATCTGCGTTTTTTTTGCGGTGCCTTTTTACGGTATGCTGGAGCGAGGCGTAACCGGTTATTTAAAGCATTACGTCCAGCCTTCGCCAATCCTGCTGCCGTTCAATATAATCAGCGAGTTGTCCCGCACCCTGGCCCTGGCCATCCGGCTTTTTGGCAACGTGATGAGCGGCGCCATAATTGTTGGATTGCTCATCTCAATTGTGCCCCTGTTTTTACCGGTGGTGCTGGAGGCGTTTGAATTATTGATCGGCCAAATTCAGGCCTATATCTTTGCTATTTTGGCCATGGTGTTCATTGCTTCCGCCGCGCGCACGCGTCAGGAAGAAGAGCAAAGTGAGACCGAAGAAAATGAGTAATTACTTGGGACACAGAGTTACACGGAGGAGCCTCAGAGACGCGCAGAGTTCTTCTTGATATGTCATTGCTAAACCAGGTTTGAGGGATTTCTCGCTCACGCTCGAAATGACATGTCCATCACTACCTCTTAACCACTACCCAAAAATTTTCTCTGAGAATCTCTGTGTAACCAAAACGAATTTAATTTTGAAGATGGAGGTAATTTAATGGATAACACAGGATGGATCGCCATTGCATCAATGGTCATTGCCGGGCTGACCATTGCCCTGGGGTCAATTGGCCCGGCCTTGGCCCAGGGGCGAGCCGTAGCCGAGGCGCTGCGCGCGATTGCCCAGCAGCCGGACGAATCAAACACCATTACCCGAACCTTGTTTGTGGGCATGGCCCTGATCGAGTCGTTTGCCATTTACTGCTTTTTAATCTCGATGATCCTGATCTTTTTCAATCCGTTCTGGAATCAGGTCTCGTCCGGCGGTGGAGGAGGTTAAGCCGTGCAACTCGATTGGTTTACTATTGTTGCCGAAATTGTCAATTTTCTGATTTTGGTGGCGCTGCTTAAATATTTTTTGTACGATCGCATCATCGGGATTGCCGACGAGCGGGAGGAAAAAATAGCCGCTCGTTTTGCCGAGGCCGAAGACAAGCGTCAGGAAGCCGAGGATAAAGCTGAGTCGTTCCAGGCTAAACAGGGCGAGTTGAACGAAAAGCAGGACCAGTTGTTCAGCCAGGCCAAAGAAGAGGCCGAAAAGCAACGGCGAGAATTGCTGGAAAAGGCCCGGCAGGAGGTTGAAGCGCAGAAACGGCAATGGCAGCAAATGGTTCAACAAGAGCAAGATTCCTTTTTGCAGGAATTGCGCCGTCAGGCCGGTCAACAAACTATTGCTCTGGCCCGGCGCTCGCTGGCCGACCTGGCCGATGCTGAGTTGGAAACCCAGATGGTTGAGCGTTTTGTGGAACAGGTCAAAAACCTGTCCGACCAGGAACAAACAAAAATGGCCGGCTCGCTGGCGGACTCCGGCCGTAAGCCGGTCATCACCACCGCCTTCGATCTATCGTCGGAAAGCCGCCGGCAGTTGTTAGACGCCGTGCAAACGCAGTTTGGCGACGAGTTGGAGGGCAAGTTCAATACCGCCGACGAATTGATTTGCGGTATTGAGTTGAAAGCTAACGGCTACAAAATTGCCTGGAGTCTGGACAATTACCTGGACAACCTGGCCGACAATCTGGCCCGCACATTGCAAAATGAAATGCCCCGGCAGGAGGAGGCGTCCCGAAAGGAAACGAAAACCGATGCCGGATGACAAACCTCTCCTGAAAACAATGCTGACCGATACCTTCAGCCGGATCGAGCAGCTTCTAGAAGAGCAGCGGGCCAAATTAGAGGTTCAGGAAATCGGCACGTTGAGTTATGTGGGCCGGGGCATTGCCCGGGTATCCGGCTTGCCCGGCGTGCGGGCCGATGAACTGATCCGCTTCCACGGCAGCGACTCGCTGGGGCTGGCCTTTAATCTTGATCCCGCCGAGGTGGGCGTTGTTTTGCTGGGCGAAAGCGAAGATTTGCAGGCGGGCGTTGAAGTTCACCGCACCGGCCGCATTGTTGACGTGCCGGTAGGCGACGCTTTGTTGGGCCGGATTGTGGATGCCGTGGGCCGGCCACTGGATGAGGGCGGCCCTATTCGCACGGTGGAACGGCGGCCCATTGAGCGGCCCGCGCCCGCCGTGATGGGCCGCGCGCCGGTCAACCGGCCGCTGCAAACCGGCCTCAAAGTGATCGACGCCTTGATCCCCATTGGCCGCGGCCAGCGCGAATTGATTTTGGGCGACCGGCAGACCGGTAAAAGCGCCATTGCCCTGGACACCATTATCAACCAAAAGGATAAAGATGTTGTGTGCGTCTACTGCGCCGTGGGGCAGCGGGATGCGGCGGTGGCAAAATTGATTGACGATCTGCGCCGGCACGACGCCCTGGCCTATTCCATTGTGGTGGTAGCCACCGGCAGCGATCCGGCCGGCCTGCAATTTGTGGCCCCCTACGCCGCCACCACTATGGCCGAATATTTTATGGAACAAGGGCGGGATGCGCTCATTATCTACGACGACCTGACCCGCCACGCCCGCGCTTACCGGGAACTTTCGCTGCTCTTGCGGCGCCCGCCGGGCCGGGAAGCTTTCCCCGGCGACATTTTTTACATTCACTCCCGCCTGCTGGAGCGGTCCACCCAATTGCGCGCTGACCTGGGCGGCGGCTCGTTAACGGCGCTGCCCATCATCGAAACCGAAGCCCAGAACATTTCGGCCTACATCCCCACCAACCTGATCTCTATTACCGACGGTCAGCTTTATCTCTCGCCCAACCTGTTCCAAAAAGGGGCGCTGCCGGCGGTAGACGTGGGACGCTCGGTGTCGCGGGTGGGCGGCAAAGCCCAGTTAAACGCTTACCGGGCTGTGGCCGGAGATTTGCGCCTGACCTACTCTCAATTTGAGGAGTTGGAAGCTTTTGCCCGTTTTGGTACCCGGCTTGATGACGAAACCCGCCATACGCTGGAGCGGGGCCGCCGCATTCGCGAAATCCTCAAACAAGAACAATACGATCCCCGGCCTGTGGCCGCACAGATTGCCGTGCTGCTGGCCGTTATTGAAGGCGTATTTGATCAACTGCCGTTCGACCGGATTGGCCGGGTGGAGCAGCAGGTACGCGAGGTGCTGCCCGAAAAGCTGCCCGATTTGCACGAGCAAATCCAAACCGGTGAGGCCCTGGATGATGAAGAACGGGAGAGGCTGCTAAAAATCGTCAGGCAGCAAATCGGTTCAACGTACAATCAGGATCAAAAAGGAGCGGGCGATGGCCACAACTGAGGCCATCCGTCGCCGCATTGAAAGCACCGAGGATTTACAATCGGTAGTCAAAACCATGAAGGCCCTGGCGGCGGCCCATATTTGGCAGTACCAGCAAGCCGTGGCGGCCCTGGACGATTACAACCATACCCTTGAGTTGGGCTTGCAAATTGTGCTCAACAATCGCGCCGCCGCTATTGACATTGTCCAACCCAAACCCGAGCCACGGCTAGGCGCGATTGTGCTTGGCTCCGATCAAGGGATGGTGGGCCGCTTTAATGAGCAAATCACCACCTTTGCCCTGGACAAAATGAACGAGCGACAAGTTTTGCAGCAAGACCGGCACGTGCTGGCCGTAGGGATGCGGATTACCACCGGGCTGGAAGCCGCCGGCCAATCTGTTGAAGATAGTTTTCCCGTGCCCGGCTCCATTGCGGGAATTACGCCCCTGGTGCAGGATTTGCTGTTGCAGGTGGATCATTGGCGGTCCGAATTAGAACTGGAGCAGATTGTGATCTTTTACAACAAACCCCGTTCCGGGGCCGCCTACGAGCCTGAAATAAGCCATCTGCTGCCGGTTGATTTGGATTGGCTGCAACAATTGCAAAGAAAGCCGTGGCCCACCCGGATGCTGCCCACCTTCTCAATGGACTGGGCCGAGCTTTTTGCCGCCTTGCTGCGCCAGTACTTTTTTGTGGGCCTGTACCGGGCTTTGGCCGGATCGCTGGCCAGCGAGAACGCCAGCCGGCTGGCCTCGATGCAGGCCGCCGAAAAGAACGTTGAGAAAAAAATGGACGAGCTTAACGCTGAGTTTCACCGCGAACGACAGCGGGCGATCACGGAAGAGTTGCTGGATATTGTGGCCGGGGCCGAAGCCTTAAATTAAGAAGCTCAACGAAAACAAAAGGAGTGATAATACATGAGTTTGTTAACAAAAGAGGAACTAAAAACTTTAAGCCAAAAACAAGATGGACATTTTGTTTCAATCTATATGCCAACTCGAAAAGCGGGACCAGAAACCCGAGAAAATTCCATCAGGTTGAAAAATTTGGTCACAACTGCCGAAAAGAAATTGGTTGAGAACGGGCTACGCGCGCCCAAAGCCAGAGCGCTATTGAAACCGGCCAAAAACCTGCTTGACGATCATGATTTCTGGCAGCGGCAAAATACCGGATTGGCGCTATTTATCTCCGCAAATCTTTTTCGTGCCTATCGATTGCCGCTTGACTTTGCAGAATTGGTCGTGGTTGGCAGTCGCTTTCATCTCAAACCCTTGGTGCCTTTGCTCAGCGGCGACGGGCGTTTCTATCTACTGGCGTTGAGTCAGAACGAAGTTAAACTATTCCAGGGAACCCGCCATACTTTTGATGAAGTTCTTCTCACCGCGGATGTACCCCGCAGTTTGGCGGAGGCGCTCTGGTACGAAGACCCGGAAAAACAGCAGCAGTTCCACACCGCTACGGCCACACCGGGACAACCGTCCGGCGGGCGCCCGGCCATGTTTCACGGCCACGGCGTTGGCACGGGTGACGACACCGACATGATCCGGCAATATTGCCAAAAACTTAACCGGGGGCTGGCCGATTTGTTCGGACATGAAAAAGTTCCTTTGATTCTGGCGGGCGTGGATTATCTGTTCCCCATTTATCAAGAAGCCAATAGCTATCCGTACCTTATTGACGAAGGTGTCAGCGGAAATCCGGAAAATATGAGCCGGGAGGAACTTCACCGGCAGGCCTGGCAGATCATCCGGCCTTATTTTGAACAGGCGCAGAAAGATGCTTTTTCTCGCTACCATCAGCTTACCGATACTGACCAAATCTCGCGGGATATCAGAGAGATTGTACCGGCGGCTCAATATGCACAGGTAGATACCTTGTTTGCGGCTGCCGGCCAACATTGTTGGGGAAGTTTTGATCCGGAAGAGAATCGTATTGTTATAAATAACGAACCAGACCCGCAGGATGAAGACCTGCTGGATCTGGCGGTAGTGCAAACCTTATTGCATGGCGGCACAGTTTACGCGATGTCGCCGGACCGGATGCCGGATGGTTCGCTGCTGGCGGCTATCTTTCGTTTTGAAAAATCTATAATCAATTTGGGCGATAAACCTTGAAGATAAGTTTCCATCAGGGCTAACGAAAGATAGCTCTTTTTCTTTTGGAAAATTGCCCAAGTTAGTATAGGTAAGACCCTATTAACCATGTTACACTGAGTTAAGCAGGTAAATATTTCTTAAAGGGAGCAGAATTTATGACACACGCAAATAAGGGTGACATCGTGAAGGTTCATTACACCGGCAAATTGGAGAATGGAAGCGTATTTGGTACTAC
>JAFGDY010000039.1 GCA_016931895.1 Anaerolineae bacterium | reverse complement strand
CGGTTTCGAGGAGATTTCTCCCTTCGGTCGAAATGACATATCCGCCATTGTTACTGAAAGTAATGGTTTCAAACTAATCTCAGTATAGGTCAAACGATTCGGAATAGGACGGGGTAAAATGACCGTGATTTTTGGCGATTCCATTCGCCTTGATTTCTGGCTTGGCTGTAAAGCGCCCCTGGCCAGGTGAGGACATCATGAAGCCTTGTTTTTGGCTTTTAATATGCTGTGGGTTTTTAGTTTTTGATTTGACAGCGTGCCAGGCCGAAGTCACTTCGTTGCCTCACTGGCGCTGGGAACGAGCCGAAGCTGGCCTGCCTCGCCGGGCTATTATGCTGGCCGTAGCCGCCGACCCGCTCACTGATGATCGGTTTTGGGCCGGCTATTACGCTCCTGCTGGCCTGGCTACCACCCACGATGGCGGTCAAACGTGGACCACCGGCGCTGCTGGCCTGGCGGACAATCCTGTTTTTGACCTGTTGCCGCAACCCATTTTAAGCAACGGCCAGGTGGATTTATGGGCGGCTACCCGTGACGGCTTGTTGGGAAGCGCCGACGCCGGAGCAAGTTGGCAACCAGTTACAGGCTTACCAGCAGTAACTGCCTTTGCCCTGGCCGCCGATGCAACCGGGCGTCTCTATGTAGGCCTAGATGGGGTCGGCGTTTATGCCGAGGCGCAGAATGGACAGGGGTGGCAGGCGCTAGCCGCTAATGAGTCGCCCCTGGCCTCTGCCGCCGTAATTTCCCTGGCCGTTTCTCCCGATGGCCGGTATCTTTACGCCGGCACCTCCGGCCAGGGTGTGTTTGCCAGCCAAGATGGCGGCCAAACCTGGCAAAGCACCTATCCGGGCCGGTACATAACTAATCTGGCCGTTAATCCGGTTAACCCCACGCAGGCTATGGCCAGCCTGCGCGAGCAAACCATTAAAGAGGATGGCCTGGCCAGGGTGTTAGACAATTACAGTACGCAGGACCGTTTAACGCGAACGCTGGATGGCGGCCAATCCTGGCATACGTTGTTATCGTTAGCCTGGGCGCAGGATGAAGTGACTGCTTTGCTCTGGCTGGCGGATGGAGTGGTGGGGGCCGGAACCGGCCAGGGAGAAATTTATCGCAGCCCAGACAGCGGCGAAACCTGGCAACAAGGCGGGCCGGGACGAGCCGCCGGTAGTATTTTAGGCCTGGCCGCAGTCAGGTCGGCCAGCGGCGTGGAGAAATTTTTGGCCGCTACCTGGAACGGTCTTTATGCCAGTATTGACGAAGGGCAAACGTGGGCGTATCTTGCCCCCTCGGTGGGCAGCCCCAACGCGCAAACCCTCCTGACAACCGATGCCGGGGTTTTGCTGGGCGCTCAAACCGGCCTCTTTCGCTGGCAACCCGATACCCGCTGCTGGACTCTGTTAACGGATGAATTTCCATTGGGCGTAGCCTCACTTGCTGTTGCGCCTCAAGATGGCCAACGGCTTTACCTGGGGACCTCGTTTGCCGGAGTTTATTATAGCCATGATGCCGGAGCAAGCTGGCAGCCGACTTCCTCGCCGGGGGTGGGGATTCCCGCCCTGGCCGTTGACCCCCAAGAACCCAACCACCTCTATCTCCTGGCCGCCTGGGAGCGCCCTTATGAAAGCCAGGATGGCGGCCAAACGTGGCATGCTCGCTGGGCAGGTTTGGGCGAGGTGCTGGAAACAACCAGTTTGGCGGTTGATCCCCTGGAGCCGGTGGTTTATGTGGGTACGGAAACCGGCCTTTACCGCAGCCGCAAACTTGAGGAGTGGCAGGGGAAGTTGCAAACATTGCTGTTCCAGATGTGCCCAGATTGGTTATGCGCCTCGCCGTACCGGTCTGAAATATGGCAATTGGTTGCCCCGGAGTTGAACGAGCAATCCATTCTGGCGCTGCTGCCCCAGGCCGGTTCATCCATCTTTGGAAACGATCCGGTTCTTTATATTGGCGCAACGCGCGGCGCGTATCGCAGCCTTGACCGCGGCGATACGGTGCAAGGGCCAACCGGCGAGCCGGGCTGGGGCTATGGCCTGGCAGACATCTCGGTGACGGCTTTTTTGGCCGATCCCGCTGAAAGCCGGCTGCTTTACGCCGGAACGGCTTACGCTGGGGTGTACCAATCGGCGAATGGGGGGCAAACGTGGCAGCCCATCGGCCCGCCTGATTTGAGCGACGAGGTGGTTAAAGCGATGGCCTGGGGGCCAGATGAGGAATTATTTGTGGCTGCTGCCGGCGGGGTTTGGGTGGGGCAAAGGGTGGATTAAAGGCGGGGTGTCGAGTGTTAAGTGGAGCGTCAAGGGTCAAGTATGCGATACGCACTACGTAATATGCAATACGTTTTATTGATCTTGATTTTCATCACTTTAGCCGGGTGCAGCGAGAGCAGGAACCCGGCGCGGATGCCTCTCCGTTTTGCCGTCCACACCCTGCGCCCCGCTGACTCAATGCTGGTTTTGGCCCAACAGTCAGGGGCGGATACCATTGTGCAAGTTTTTCCCTGGCGAGAAGTTGAACCGACGCGGGGCCAGTTTCACTGGGAAGTGACCGATCAGATTGTGGCCGGGGCCGAGTATTATGGCCTGGATTTAATTGTGCGGCTGGACCAACACCCGGCCTGGGCCAGTAAAGTTGACTTATCGCTGAACGCGCCGCCGGATAACTTGGACGATTATGGCTATTTTGTGCGCCGGGTGGTTGAGCGGTACCGTGGGCGAGTGGGGACTTACATCATCTGGAATGAACCCAATTTGGCCCTTGAATGGGGCGGGCAGCCGCCGGACCCGGCGGCTTTTACGGAGCTTTTGCGGGTAGGATATCAGGCCGTCAAAACGGTTGACCCCAACGCAGTGGTTGTAGCGGCCGGGCTGGCTCCCACCAACAGCAACAATGGCCAGGCGATGGACGAGCGACTTTTTTTGCAAGAGATGTATCGCGCCGGGGCGTCGGCCTATTTTGACGTGCTGGCGGCCCATCCTTACAGCTTTGGTCAACCGCCCCTCGCTGCGGCAGGAGACCGGGAACATCCCGCCTTTAAACGCTTGGCCGAGTTGCGAGCCATTATGCTTAAAAACGGCGACGCCCATAAGCCGGTCTGGATTACGGAAATGGGCTGGACCGTTGACCCGCCGCCGGAACAGCCGGACATCGGGGTGAACTTGGCGCAGCAAGCCGCCTATTTGGTTGACGCTTTAAACATGATCCGTCGCGAGTGGCCCTGGGTGGAATTGGTGACGGTGTGGAATCTGTCTGTGCCGGAGCCGGGCGACCCCTTTGGCGGTTATAGTTTGCTTAACTTTGACGGCACGCCTCGCCCTGTTTACCGGGCCTGGCAAGAAGCCATCGGCAGCCGGGACGAACGGGGCATACCTGCGTCCCAACTTGAGCCGCAGGACACTATCCAAATTTTGGGTCGGGATGTTCTCCTACACCTGGGCGATAGCGACTTGCGCCCGCCCTGGTGGCCCCTCTTTGCCGGGCGTAAGCCCAGCCTTTCCTGGACCGGCGGTTTTTACGTGGTTGACCCCGGGCCGGTGGCCTGGACGCTGCGGCTGGAGTTGATGCAGCAAAATGAAGTTGGGACTACGGTGGCCGTTAACGGCACGCCCCTCTCCCCGGATTTACCCCAGCAGGATTATACTCGCCGCTGGCTAACAATACGCCGTTCCGTGCCGGCCTCGTTGTTGCGCCCCGGCTATAACGAACTGACCATTACCACTACCCGCCTTATCCCCGACGCCCAACATGAAAATTTTGTTTGGGATGATTTTCAGGTGAGACACATCCGGCTGGCGCGGCCGGCCGTAACCACTACCCACTGACCTATACCTTTCACCACACCACATCCATCTTTTCTTTGCGTTTCTTTTCGTACTGGGTCAAGGTATCGGCAAAAACATCCAACAACTCGTCGGCAATGTCAACCCAACTGTAGCGAGAAACCCAGGCGCGGGCCTGTTCGCCAAACTGCTCCCGCAAAATGGGATACTTGAGCAGCATCACTATCTTGTCGGCCAGGGCCTGCGGATTACGGCCCGGCACCAGGTAGCCGTTGAAACCGTCTTCAATGCTAAAGGATAAACCGCCCACATCCGAAGCGATGATGGGCGTGCCGCAGGCCATTGCTTCCAGGGCCACCATGCCAAATGACTCGTAATGGGAGGGCATAACCACCATTTCGGCGGCAGAGTAATAATAAACCAGGGTGTCCTGGTCTTTGGCCCCCAGAAACGTCACCAAATCGCTAATGCCCAGTTCCGCGCGGAGCGATTCCAGGCGTTCAAGCTCAACTTTTTCTGTTTCAGCGTCAGGATTAGGATCGCCGCCAATGATAGTAACACAGATATTTTGGGCAATTGCCGGGTCTCTTTGTTTCACCAGGGCCAAGGCTCTCATCAAAATATCAATGCCTTTTAACGGCTGAATGCGGCCCACAAATAGGATCATCTGGTGATCGGGCGGTATGCCAATGTAACGCCGCGCCTCAGCTCTATCCAGCGGCTGAAAACGCTCCAGGTCAACGCCGGGCGGAACAATATTGATTTTGTCGGAGGGCGCGCCGTAAAGCCAGGTCATCTGGTTTTTTTCCAGGGGCGTGGCCGCAATCAGGCGGTCGGCCAAGCGCATCACTTCTCCCTCACAATCAACGCGCCGCGCAGGCTCGCGTTCGGCGGGGGATTGGGCCACCCGGTTTTTCATCTCGGCCAGGGTATGAAACATTTGCACAATGGGGATATCCCAGGTTTGGCGCAAGGCCGCAGCCGCAATGCCTGAGAGCCAATAATGGCTGTAAATCAAATCATAAGCCAGGCGATCGGCTTCAACTTGGGCTTTGACCCCTCTGACAAATTCATCTAAATGGTCATAGACCAGATTTTTGTTGTAAGGATGTTCCGGCCCGGCTTTTACGTGGATCACCCGCCCCCGTTCGGCCAGGGAGTTACTGACCCGGGCGCTGGTTGTATTTTGGGAACGGGTGTACACGTCTACATAGATTCCGCGCCGGCTCAAGGCTTTACTTAAATCGCGCACGTACACGTTCATCCCCCCTGTCTCCTTGCCGCCTAACATGGCCAGGGGGCAAGTATGTACGCTTAACATCGCTATTCTCTGGATCATGGTTACCCCTTTGTGACCTTATTGCCAGGTAATATGCAAATCATACACCGGCTCGGCTTTGGCTCCAAAACGGAATTTGTAAACCTCGTCGCCGCGCAAAAAGTCGTAGCGGCTGCGCCCCAACCTGATGGCTTGCTGGATAGAGTAAGCCACTAGCACGTTGCCCGGACTCAGATTGGCAAATTGGTCGGGGTCGTATCCGGAATTATAAACCAGGAATTCGTTATTATAGTCAAAACAAAGCAGCGCTGCGGCTGTTCTCCCATTGACTTCGATAAAGAACAGTTTGAGCCAGCCCGCCCTGGCCAACTCGGCGGCCAGAGCCTTGAAGAACAAAATCATCTCCTCACCCCAAAAATTTCGCTTATCGCGGGTTGATTTTTGGTGCAGGTCAATAAAAATATCCATTGCTGCCGCTAACCCCTCTTCCGAATCAACCACGTTCCAACGTACCTGGGCGCTGTCTTCGATGCGCCGGATCTTACGCCGGATTTCGTGGCGCTGTTTTTTGTCAATCCCGGCCAGGTACTCATCCCAACTATTGGCCAGGGTGATGACGGGACACACATCCTGCTGGCAGACCTCAACTTGCCAGCCACGGGCGCGGGCGGCCTGGGCCAGGAGAGTGGAGGTGAGAGAGGACTGCGGCAAACTGCATAGATAGAGTTTATCCCAGGGCGGCCCGTCTGTCCCGGCCAAACAGTCGAGCAAAGCCTGATGCACCCTGTCCACGCTCTCTTTATCAACCAACAGATCCAGATAATCCGACACATCCACGCAACCCACAAAGCTCAGCTCTCGCTGTCCGGTCAGGTTGATTTTGCTGTAGAGTGGGGCCAGGCCCACAAGCTGGTTATTGTTATCGCGGATGGCAATCAACACCAATTCATTATTGCCTAAATATTGCCACCAGGTTTGCTGATAAACATATCGCATAAAAATAGGAGCATGTTTAGTCCGCGCCAGTAGTTCATCCCATTCACCGGCCAATGCCTCAAATCCACCGACATCATTATACACTATTGTTTTCATGGCAGTTCCTTATGCTGACTCCAAGGCTATGCTGGGCCAAGTTTGGCTGTTCTGTATCTCGGTACCGCAAAAACTTCCGCAGTCGGGAACCTGGATTTACTGGGACTGGACTTTTAAGGGTGGAGAGAGTAAACAGAAAAAACGAGGCCACAACATAAAAAAGTAGGGCAAGTTTTTGTCTTGCCCTAGCCAATAGTGATACTGGGGAGCAGGGACTCGAACCCCGACCGACAGATCCAGAGTCTGCTGTCCTACCATTAGACGACTCCCCAATGATAAAAATATTGTAGCATTATCAGACGGTAAGAGCAAATTGGTCACTTACCCCCTTATCACTTGCTCAACCTCCATCCCCCGATTACAATACTCAGCATGCACCAACAAAGATTAACCCACCGACTGGCGCCAGTGCTGCTAATTGTGATTATGGCCATAGCCGCTGGCCTTCGCTTCTACAATCTCAATTGGGACAATGGCATCTTCGCTCATCCCGACGAGCGTTCGACCGTGGCTTTTTATGCGCCCACCATCCACTGGCCGGAAGACCCGGCCAAGATTCTTAATCCCCGCGCCTCAACCCTGAATCCTTTTTGGGATGTTAATCATCAAACACGGCGCAGTTACACCTACGGCCATTTTCCGCTGTACACCCTGGTTTTTGTGGCCAACGTGTGCAATGATTTAGCCCAATATACCGACTCTCTGCCGTTTGACCTGCCCCCGGAATGGAAACAATTTCTATCAAGCAGCCTCACGCCACACGGTTTTGCCCGCATCGGTCGTGGCCTGATGGCCCTGGCCGATTTACTGAGCGTCTACCTGATCTTTCTATTGGGCCGGCGTTTGTACGGGGTTTGGGCGGGTTTGTTGGCCGCAGCTCTTTCTACCTTTACTGTTTTGCAGGTGCAGTTGGCTCATTTTTTTGCCGTAGACCCGGTTTCCACTACTTTTACCTTACTGGCCATTTATGGCGCTATTTTGTTGTACGACTGTCAGTCCATTGGGGCCGCCCTGGTCACCGGCCTGGGCATTGGCCTGGCTGTGGCCTCAAAGTTCAGCGCCCTGCCCATAGCCTTTGCTCCGGTGGTAGCCGGTTATTTGATTATTTGCCATCAACAAAAAATGGCGGGCAAGTCTGAATTTCCAACCTCTGCTCTCTCCTCTGCCCTTTCCAGTCGGGTGCTGATCTTGGTTATCATGGCACTGTTTGTGGCCTTTGTTGTTTTCGCCGTCACCTCTCCCTTTGTGCTGCTTGATTTTGAAAACTTCAAGCGGGCGGTCATAGATGAACAGGGTAATATGGTCAGTGGCGTGGCCGACTTCCCCTTTACCCGGCAATACCGCCAGACCTGGCCCTACATTTATTTTATCTGGCAGCAATTACGCTGGGGCATGGGCTGGCCGCTGGGGCTGCTGGCTTTTGCCGGGTTGGGCTGGGTGATCGGTAAGGCCGTTCGCGGCAAAGCCCACCCCGGCGAGTGGATCATTCTCTGGTGGATTATTCTCTACTTTGGCCCCACCGGCCTGTTTCTGGCCAAATTCATGCGTTATATGATTCCGGTGGTGCCCCTCTTTATCCTGTTTGGGGCAGGGCTGGTTGTGGCTTTGTGGCAGTACAAAACCAGTAAAGACAATCAAAAGTCGTCCGCAAATGGGCAAATTATCAATGAAACGCTCCCACCCTCATTTTCCGGCTCTCCCTGGCCGGAGAAATTAACCAAAATCGCTGCCGTTATTCTAACTGTTCTTGCTCTCGGCGGCGCAATTTTCTGGGCCCTGGCTTTTGTCAACGGCGTGTACGGCACCGAACATACCTGGGTTACGTTTGCCCGTTGGGTCTATGCCAACGTGCCGGATGGCTCGTGTATTGCCTGGGAACATTGGGACGACCGCATGCCCACCGACATTCCCGAACCCGGCGGCAACCCCGGCGCGCACGGTTACTTTCAGCCCCAATTGCCTATGTACGATGAGGACAGCCCGCAAAAGTATGCGTTTCTGCGCCAAACCTTGCTGGATTGTGATTACCTTGTGCTGGCCAGTAACCGGCTATATCGCACCATTCCCCGCCTACCGGAACGTTATCCTATGAGTACGCGCTATTACCAGGCTCTCTTTTCCGGCGAGTTGGGCTTTACTAAAATCTATTCTGTGGAAACGCCGCCCCGGCTTGGCCCTGTGGTGTTTGACGACCAGGCCGCCGACGAAAGTTTTACCGTATACGATCACCCCAAACCCATCCTGTTCCAAAAAACTCGCCAGCTTTCTGCCCCAGAATGGGATGCCATTTTGGGCGATACCTGGGCCGGGGCCAAGCCCGGTTACGTTGGCCCGCCCACCCTGCTCACCCGCCTGCGCAGTATTGGTAAAAATTCGCCCGCCCCGTACCAGCCGGAAGAAAAAGATGAGGGTAAATCTCTACTACTGACCACGCCGGTTGACCAACTGCCTGTTGTTGACGATTATAACTGGAACACCCCGGCCAACAATTCAACTTTCCTGGCTGTCTCAATTTGGTGGTTGGCGGTCATATTAATTGGCTTTATGACCTTCCCCCTTACCTTTTTTTTCTTTCACAAATTGCCGGATCGAGGGTATGCCTTGAGCAAAAGTTTTGGACTGCTGCTGGTTAGTTACTTTGTCTGGCTCAACAGTAGCCTGGGCTGGCTGGGTAATACCCGCGCTACGGCTATGTTGGCCGTCATCATCCTGCTTGGTTTTGCTCTTTGGGTCGCTATCAAGTGGCGTCAGAAAATTGCCCAATTCTGGCGGCAAGAGCGATGGCTCATTCTGGTTACGGAAATCATTTTTCTCCTGGTTTATTTATTCTTTGTCCGGCTGCGAGTGCTCAACCCTGATCTGTGGCAGCCCTGGCAGGGCGGCGAAAAAATGCTGGAAATCGGTTTTCTCAACGCCGTGGTCAAAAGCGCCACGATGCCACCCTACGACCCCTTTTTTGCCGGAGGGGTGATGAATTATTATTACTATGGCCTGTTCCTGGTTGGCCTTTTGATCAAATTGACCGGCATCCGGCCGGAGATCGCGTTTAATCTGGCTGTGCCGATGCTGGCCGGCTTGACGGCCAGCAACGTCTTCAGCCTGGCCGGGAATCTATCAAACAGAGGCATGGCAAATGGCAAATCGCAGAGTTTGAGTGCCAGGTATGTCATTGCCGGGCTGCTGGGTATTTTGTTTGTTGTTTTTCTGGGCAACCTGGAAGGAGCGGCCCAATTTTTACGGGAGTTGGGCCAGCTTGGCACCAGCGATTTTCGGAGCGCCATCCCTGGCCTGGAAACAGTGGCGCGGGCCGTAAGCGGTATTCCTCCCCTCATCGGCGGCGAAAGGCTTCCCGCCTATAACTATTGGGATCCCACCCGCGTCATCCCGGAAACAATCAACGAGTTTCCCTACTTCAGCTTTATTTTTGCCGACCTGCACCCACACATGATTGGTCTCCCTTTTACTGCGCTATTTCTGAGTCTGGTCTACCACTGGCTGAGGCCAGCCCGCCCGCCAGTTACCGTGTCGGCGAGTCAACCTGCTGATGAAATTGCTGGCCAACCGGAGAATGGCCCATTGGCGTCCAATTCACTCCTCTCTACCCTCCTCCGTTGGCTGGCGTTGCCTTTTGTGCTGGGCGCAGTGGCCGTGATCAATACCTGGGACCTGCCTACCTATCTGGGCCTGATGGCGGCAGCTTTTCTGCTCAATGATTACCGCTGTTTGGAAAGGCCCTTGACCATGCAAAAAAGTGGCTTACTGTTACTGAAAAGTGGTATCTTTGCCGGGGCTTTATTTACCGTTACCTATCTTCTATACCTCCCTTTCTTCCTCAATTACCAGGCCATTGATGTGGGCCTGGGCCTGGTGCATACCAAAACCCCGCTCGACCAGCATCTCAAAATTTGGGGCTTCTTTTTGTTCATCCTGGTGACATGGTTATGGGTCTCCCTGCTCTATCCGGTCAGTCGTAATAGTCTGCTGCGGGTTATGAGTCTGGCGCTTCGCCGCTGGCGGGTTTGGCCCCATCTTTATGAAATTTATCGCCGGGTGGTCAAACGGCAGACCGATGCCTGCCGGGTGGGTTTACTGAGCCTGGCCGGGATGTTTGTGATTGCCCTGGCCTTGTTCCTGTTGGGGTATGGGGTGCCGGCTTATCTCGTGCCCCTGGTAGCTCTGGCCTTGCTCTTACTTTTCCGGCCAGAAGCTTCCGGAGAAATTGCCTCCCTGAACCTGTTGGCCTTCACCGGCCTGTTGGTTTTGCTGGGCATGGAGTTCTTCTTTTTACGCGATTGGCTCGGCGGCGGAGATTATTACCGCATGAACACCCTGTTCAAATTCTATATCCAGGTCTGGCTCATTTTTGGGGTTGTGGCCGCCGTCACTCTGCCTCAACTCTGGGCGTGGAGCGGACGCTGGTCCTGGCCGGGACAGTTAGCCTGGCAGGACGCTGTTTTACTTTTGCTGCTGGCCACCCTGGTTTATCCCGCGCTGGGCACGCGCACGCGGGTAAACGACCGTTTCCCCGGCGATGACAATCGTCCGCCTATCGGCACGCTCGATGGCCTGGCTTATATGACCGTGGGTACGTTTGAATGGCCTGCCGGTAAACTCATTGAACTCAAATACGATTACGAAGCTATCCGCTGGCTGCAAGCTAACGTGTTTGGCACGCCCATCATCGCCGAAGCCAAAGTGGGTTATTACCGCGAAGGCGGCATGCGGGTGGCGGCTTACACCGGCCTGCCCTCGGTGTTGGGCGGCCTGCATCAGAACGAGCAGCGCTACGCCCGGCAAGTCGGCGAGCGTGACTTTATGATCAATCAATTTTGGACCACCCCAGACCCGCGCCGTACCCTGGAACTGATAGACGAACTTAATATTACTTATGTCTATCTGGGCCAACTTGAGCGCATTACCTATGGCGACCACGTTGCCGTTGAATTTGAGCAGCTTGCGACTCAAGGCGAACTGGCCTTGGTTTTTGAAAATGAAAAAACAAAGATTTATAAACGGGTAAAATAAAATGACCATAGACTTTGGCAAAACCGCCCAGGATTACGGCAAATACCGCGCCGGTTTTCCCGAAGCATTTTTTGAACGTTTGACGACTTTTGGCATCGGGTTGAGAGGGCAGCGTGTGCTTGACTTGGGTACCGGCGCGGGCACGGTGGCTCGCGGCCTGGCCCAACGGGGTTGCCGGGTGGTGGGGCTAGACCCATCAGCCTCTCTCCTGGCCCAGGCTGAACAACTGGATAAACAAGTTGGCGTCACCGTTCATTACCTCAAGGGTGTATCGGAGCGAGTGGCCCTGGCAGACGGCAGTTTTGCCGTGGTTACGGCCGGGCAATGCTGGCACTGGTTTGATCGCCCCAAAGCGGCGGCAGAGGTTCGCCGTTTGCTGGCGCCGGGCGGTCATCTGGTGATTGCCCATTTTGATTGGTTGCCTCTCCCCGGCAACGTGGTTGAAGCCACCGAGCGGTTGATTTTGCAGCATAATCCTGCTTGGCGGGGCAGCGGCGGCAACGGCATTCACGCGGCCTGGTTATATGATATGGCGGTGGCCGGTTTTGAAAATATCGAAACCTTTTCCTTTGACCTTCCGGCCATCTACACCCACCAGGCCTGGCGGGGGCGGATCCGGGCCAGCGCCGGTGTGGCCGCTTCTCTTCCCCCTGCCCAGGTTGCTCAATTTGACCAAGAACTTGAACAACTTTTGAAGGAGCAATTTCCTGATGACCCCCTGGCTACGCCCCACCGGGTTTTTGCCGTTATTTGTACCGCGCCGAAAAATTGAAAGGCTGGGCCATCCTAACGACCAACGACCAATGACCAACTTTTGTCGTTCGCCCTTCGTCATCTGCCGATGACTATAGAGCCACTGAACTTGACCAGTAAGTATTTTTAGGAGAGACAAATATGCTCAAAGTAAACAACACCGCTTTAATTGTTATTGATGTGCAAGGCAAACTGGCCCAACTGATGTATCAAAAAGAAGAATTGTTTGCCCACCTGGAGCAAATCATCAAGGGCTGCCAGGTATTGGCTATACCCATTATCTGGACCGAACAAGTGCCAGAAAAATTAGGGCCAACCTTGCCTGAGTTTGCCGAACTCTTAGCCCCCAATGGCGATCCCCTGGCCAAGTCCAGCTTTAGCTGTTGCGGCCATCAACCCTTTATGGCGGCGCTCCAGGCTTTGGAGCGCAAACAGATTTTGTTAACCGGCATCGAAACCCACGTGTGCGTATATCAAACCGCGCTAGATTTGCTTGAGGCCGGCTACGAAGTGCAGGTGGTGGCCGATGCCGTCTCATCCAGAACCAAACAGAACCGAAAAATTGGCCTGGAACGAATGAAGGAGGCGGAGGCCAAGTTGACCAGCACCGAGATGGCCCTCTTTGAATTACTGCGCGTGGCTGAAGGCGATCAGTTCCGGCAGATTGCCCGTATTGTTAAATAAGAACGTTGATCCCAACCAAGGTAAAGACTATGACCGAACTACATCAAAAATATGCGCCTATTCTACGTTATGCCAAAGGTGAACACTTTTTTCCGATGCGGGTTGATGACTTGCTCAAATATAGTAGCCTGCATGTCAAAAGCCAGAGTACGCCCCTGGCGCCAACAGGCCGAGTCACCCCGGATCATCTGGTCAAACATGCCTCATTGCCGGAAGTGTTTTTACGCTCGGTGGAGACTGGGCCGTTGTCGGGTGGGGAGGTTGTCAAGGGGTGGAGTCAAGCGGCCATCGAGCTGGTGTATCGCTGGTCGTTGGAAGCAGCCTCGAATTGGAGTGAGGAGTTGGCCAGCTGCGCTTATAGCTGGTTCAGCCCCAAGACCAAAAGCGCGGCTCGCTTGTTTTGGTGGAACGACTTGATTACGCCTTTGCTCCAGGGAACGCTCGAAAGCGCCTCACCGGAGGAACTGCCCCGCCTCATTCTCCCGCTCCAAACACGTGACACAGCGGTAGACCGCTTCCAGTCTCGCAAACCGGCCTACACTTATTACTATCGCCAGAGGCGTGATGGCCAGTACCTCTGCCTGCAATATTGGCTTTTCTACAGCTACAACGATTGGGGTCGTAGCTTCAACGGCATGAACGACCATGAAGCAGACTGGGAAAATATGATGCTCTTTTTCCGGCTTGACGCCCAAGGGCGTCCCCATGAGCCGCCCGCTTATGTCACCTTTGTCGGCCACCACTCCCGCCTCACCAAACCCTGGGACCACCAAGATGTAGATAAGGTGGGGTCACACCCCATTGGCTATGTGGCCGCCGGTTCGCATGCCACTTATCCCGAAGCCAAACCTTATCCCCTGATGGAGTTGTATAATCTGGTTGACTACGCCACCGGCGACGGCGTTACTATTGGCTATGATGACTGGGTGCATCGCATTTCTCTGGATGATGTGCCCTGGTTGCCAGCCTATCGCGGTTCGTGGGGCACTCGGTTCTGGCTGCCAGTGGAGCAGACTCACAAGCTGCTGAAATTGGTTACCTTGGCCACTCCGGTTGGCTTTTTAACCGCCCGCTCTAAAACACCTGAAATTGAGTTGCCCGGCGTCAGCGCCCCGCATGGCCCCATGATCGGTGATACCGGCAAGCAGCGCCCGCAGTGGGTCGGGCCAGTGGCATGGGCAGATGTACCAGGATAAAAAATTGCCCCCGGACAAGAATTTTGTCCAGGGAACCTTTCCCCAACGAATGGGGTATTCAACTTGAACAATCATAGGCCAAAGTGTAATTTGCAACAGAACATTTCACGTTATATCATCACTGCAATCTGTTAAGGGATAACCCACCTTGGATCTTACGCCTCTCCTGATTTGGTGGCTGATCACCTTCATCGTTGGCCTGGTCGGCTGGCCGCTGGCGTTTTGCCTGCTGCGCTTTTTGCCCGACCGGGGCTTTGCCTTTGCCCGGCCTGTAGGGCTGCTGCTCGCCGGTTATATTTTGTGGCTGGGCGGTACGTTTCGGCTGCTGCAAAATAATAGTGGCGGTATCCTCATTGCTCTGGTGTTGGTGCTGGCCTTGGGCCTGCTCTGGCGACGACAGCAAGTCCAGACCGGGGACAGGACGCTGCTAACCTGGCTCAAACAGGAATGGCGTTACGTTCTGGCCGTGGAATTACTCTTTCACCTGGCTCTGGTGGGCTGGACTATCTTCAAAGCCTATAACCCCAACATCGAAACTGCGGGGGGTGAAAAATGGATGGAAATCGCCTTTATCAACGGCACATTGAACAGCGATTATTTTCCCCCGCAAGACCCCTGGCTGTCCGGTTTTGCCATCAGCTACTATTATTTTGGTTACGTCCTGATGGCGATGCTGACCCGCCTGTCGGGCCAGGTTTCCACTATCGCCTTTAACCTTTACATCCCCACGCTCCTGGCGCTGACGCTCACCGCGGCTTTTGGCCTGGGCGCTAACCTGATCAATTTATATCAAAGTGTAAATCGCCAATTTGTCCCAGGCAAAGCCCAAGGATCGCCAGACTATTCTGAACCGGGCCAAAGGATCGCCAATCTTCCGGCTGTACTTACCGGCTTTGTAGCTGCGCTGTTTGTGGCCTTTTTGGGCAACCTGGAGGGGCTGCTGGAAGTTTTTCATGAACGGGGCCTTTTTTCGGTCGGCTTTTGGGCCTGGCTCGACATTCGCAATTTAAAAGAACCACCTGTGCCCGGCAGTAGTTGGATTCCCGACCGCTTCATCTGGTGGTGGCGCGGCTCTCGCGTGCTCACCGATTACACGCCTACCGGCCAGGAACAAGAGGTTATTGATGAATTTCCCTTTTTTAGTTTTCTATTAGGCGATGTTCATCCGCACGTGCTGGCGTTGCCGTTTGTGCTGCTGGTAGTGGCCTTGGCCTTGAATTTATTGGTCAGCCGACAGGCGGCGGCCGGTAATCAACATCAGCCAGCCCAAACAAAAATGGGGTCAAGCCTAACCGCTCTTTTTGAGCAAACCAAAATGATTCTAAAGGATAGCTGGCAGGCGATCACCGAAGCTACTGGCGGACGGTTGGCTTTTGCCCTCTATGCCGTGTTTGTGGGCGGTTTAAGTTTTTTGAACACGTGGGATTTTCCCATTTACCTGAGTGTAGTTGGACTGGCCTTTATCCTCTGGTTAACCCAACCCCGGACTGATAAGAGTCAATCTGCTCTCGTTTCAGGAATCATTGGCGTGGCCATTTTGGGTGTTGCGGGCATAATCCTCTACTTTCCCTTCTATGCTACCTTCCAATCACAAGCCAGAGGAATTCTGCCCAATCTGTGGAATCCAACCCGTTTGCCGCAATTCTTCGTTTTCTTCGGCCCGTTTCTGGTAGCCGGTTTTGTTTTTTTGCTGGTTTTATCCCGGCAGTATCAAAATTGGCAAAAAAATCTTAGTTGGTCGCTGCCCCTCACTGTCTTGGGGCCGATCTTGCTGATGTTGGCCTCTCTGGTCGGCATCCTCTTCAGTCCAAGCGGGCGTCGTTACATTGAAGGAATACTCAGTAATCCAGAAATACAGCAAGCCCTGGGTGTGTCAACGGTGGGCGCATTAGCGCAGGTAGCTCTATGGCAGCGCATCCATAATCCCTGGACATTCTTGCTGGTTGGCGGCTTGGTGGGCTGGGCTTTGGCTTTGTTGGTTGGGGAGTCAGCCGGTCAGCGAGTCAACGAACCGGCCTATGGATCAACGCCCAGCCAAGAACAATCTGAAAACCATTCCCCTACTTCCCTTCTCATCGAAAAGTTCATCCTCATTTTACTCCTGGTTGGCCTGGGCCTGACCCTGGCCGTGGAGTTTATCTACCTGCGCGATAATTTTGGGATTCGGATGAACACGGTTTTTAAGTTTTATTTTCAAGCTTGGGTCCTGCTGGCCCTGGCCTCGGCGTTTGCCCTTTATGCTGTTTCAAAAAATTTGCGGGGCTTTTGGGTCGTGCTCTGGCAAGTTGGGATGGGTTTGTTGGTGGCCGGTGGATTGGTCTATCCGATCCTGGCCATCCCCAACAAAGCCAATAACTTCCAGGATGAACCCACCCTGAACAGCATTCGCTGGATTGCGGAACACCACCCCGGCGATTATGCCGCCATTCAATGGCTGCGGGCCAATGCCCCCCCCAACGCGGTCATTCTGGAAGCGCATGGCGGGGGCCAGGCTTATAGTTATACCAACCGTATCTCGGCCCTGACGGGCCTGCCCACCCCGCTTGGCTGGGGCAATCATGAGGCTCAGTGGCGCGGCAATTATGATGAACCAGGCCGCCGCGAGTTGGATATTGAAGAACTCTTTAATACCATAGACTTTCAACGCGCCCAGGAATTGCTGGACAAATACAATATCACCTACGTTTATGTTGGCTTGTTGGAGAAAGAACGCTATTCAGCGCAGGGCCTTAAAAAATTTGCGTTTCTGATGGATGTTGTTTTTGAACAGGATAATGTGACGATATATCAACGCCGGTAGGGAACCAACTCTAACCGGACGGTGTATATGCAGTAAAATAATCTTTTCCGGAAAAGATTCATGTGAACGAATCTGATTTCATCACGCAGGCTCGCCAGGGAGACGAGGAAGCGTGGGCAATGCTGGTTGACCACCATCAACAAGCTATCTTTCGCCTGGCCTATTTGTTATTGGGCGATGCCGACGAAGCCGAAGATGTGGCCCAGGAAGCTTTTATCCGCGCTTTTTACGCCCTGGATCTTTTTGACCTGGCCCGGCCTCTGCGGCCCTGGTTATATCGCATCACCATCAACTTGGCCCATAACCGGCGCCGGTCGGTGGGGCGTTATCTGGCGGCCCTGGGCCGGTGGTTTCAACAAGAGTCAGAACCAGTGGGGCCAACGCCTCAAGAGCAGCAGCTCCAGCAATGGGAAGCCCAAACCCTCTGGCAGGCGGTCCGGCATTTGAACCAGGCTGACCAGGAAATCGTCTACTTACGCTATTTTTTGGAACTATCGGTGGCGGAAACAGCCGAGATAATGAACATCGCCCCCGGCACAGTTAAATCTCGCCTGCACCGCGTCCTGAACCGTCTCCGAGAGGTGGTAAGCAAAGAATTTCCGGCCTTAAAGGAAGAACGTGCGGTATGAACAAACCATCATTTGAACAATCCGTTGAGCCGTTGGCAGCCCACCTGCAAAAAGTGGCCCCTCACTTTCCTTATCCGGCCACACCCAATATAGTCGCAGGGGTCAAACAACACCTGGCGGCTCCAAAGCTGCAAGCTGTTCAATCGTCGCGGCGGTTGGCCTGGACCATGTTGGTGGCCGGGCTGGCCGTAGTAGCCTTATTAGCCTTGCCCCCGGTGCGCGCGGCAATCTTTGACGTATTGCGCCAGGGCGTTGTGCGCATCTTCCTGCTGGAGCCTTTGGCCACCAGCACGCCCCTGGTTACAATCACGCCGGCCGCTTCCGCCGAGTCGCCTGCCTGGGTCAGCCCCCAATCATTTTTGGCGACGCCCCGGCCTTCGGCCACGCCTATTTCGTCTATCCAGGTTTTAATGGGGGTAGATACACCTGCTGCGCCGCCGGTTCAGCCCACTCTGACCGGCCGCCCGTCCCCGCTGCCCCCGGCAATGGGGAACAAGGGGGGCCAGATCGGCCCGTAAACAGGAACAAGCGCGCAATATGCGGCTTTATTTATGAACAAAGCCAAAAGTTGTGCTATAATGATACCCGTTTAGAAACTTCCGGGGCAAAAAATCTTAAAGACGCCTGGACCAACGATTTGTTCAACAACCTTTAGGGTTTACCTACAAAATTTCAATCAATCACAAACGGTATAATCTTGACCAAAAAGATACGCAGAAAAATCAGACCTCATCCTTTTAAAACGGAAATAGTGGAAAAGCCAGGGCCGGAAACAGAAATTCAGGAGGTTATAATTCCTGATTCTGAAACCAGACCTGTTATTCTGCCCTGGTTATCTCTGGAAATCTTTCTCTACGCGCTCATTTTTATCCTGGCCCTGGGCCTGCGGTTGTGGAATTTGGGAACCTATCCCCTTTCAAACGTGGAAGCGCAGCAAAGCCTCTTGGCCCTGGCCCTTTATCGCGGCGACCTGCCCCCAGCGGAATATTACAGCCCCCTGTTAGTGACGCTGAACACGTTCACTTTTTTCCTGATTGGCAGCAGCGATGCTTCGGCGCGACTCGCGGCTGCATTATTGGGCATGGCTCTGGTTTTACTGCCCCTGACCATGCGCTGTCTTCTGGGCGCGCGAGTCTGCTTACTGGCCTCATTTCTACTGGCCATTTCCCCCGGCGCTATCTATCTCTCGCGCACGCTCAATCCCGAAATCGGGGTGGCAGTGGGGACCTTGCTGGTGGTGAGCGGCTTTTTCAATTGGGCTACGGGCAGACAACGGCGTTGGTTTCTACTGGCGGCGGTAGGGTTGGCTTTGATGTTTGCGGCCGGGCCAATGGCCTTTTCCATCGTGTTAGTTTTTGGCCTGATTATCTTTGTCCAGTTTCCGGCTTTTAAAACTTTGGAGAAAGAAAGGAGCGAGGCTGAAGATAAGGCTACCGATACGGGTTCAATTCCTCCCTGGGGTCAGGCCGGTATCTTTTTTGTGGTGGCCCTGGTTTTATTCTCTACTACTGCGCTATTCAACGTGAGCGGTCTGGGCGTCTTGACCGGCGCTTTGCCTGATTGGTTCAACCGTTTCAGTTTTGCCCCGCATCCCGAGGCCGGTTTCAACGCCGTATTTTTGTTGACCATTTACGAGCCGTTGCTGGTTTTTAGCGGCCTGGCCGGCCTGGCCATAACCCTGGTGCGCCGCAGCCTGTTGATGGTCAGTTTTAGCCTCTGGTTTGTGGGCTTGTTGGTGCTTGACGTGCTCATGGCCGGCCGTCCCACCGGCAATGTTATTTTGTTGGTAACGCCGTTGGCTTTTTTGGCTGCTTTTGCCCTGGCCGAACTATGGGCAGGTATCCAAAAGCATGGTGCCTGGCAAAACGAAGGCCTTATCCTGGCCGTTGGCCTGGTGATAGCCAGTATTGGCTATATTCTGGTGACCGGCTGGCTTACGCGTGATTGTATTTTCCCCATCCCCTGGCTTTGCCAAAATGCTATTTGGATGCAATTGATAGTGTTAACCATCCCCCCCCTTCTTTTTCTATTTATATTTGGCTTTTTCTGGTTTATGAACGGCCCCGAAATTGCCCTGCGGGGTCTGGGCCTGGTTGGGGTAACGCTGGGCGTGTTATGCGCCGTTAGCATTGGCTGGCGTTTAAATTTTGGATCGCTGCGTTACCTGCCCTACCAACCCCTGGCCGGAACCCCACCGGCAACCGGCCTGGAACTGTTGGCCGACACCCTGGCCAACCAATCGGCTCGCCGGGTGGGTGATGAAACCTTGCTGGACGTAACCCTGGCCAGAGTGGCCAGCCCGGCCCTGCAATGGCAATTACGAAACTACCGCCACCTGGCGATTGCCTCCAACCTCAATACACCTACCACGGCCATCATTACCCCCCCTACCGACGAATTGGGTTTGGATCAGGCCTATTTTGGGCAGGACTTTGCCCTGAACGCTCGTTGGTCGCCGGCCGGTTTGCCGTCAAAAACATTGATCACGTGGCTAATTTACCGCCATACCAACGAGTTACCCACCGGGGATAAAGTTGTTCTATGGTTACGCCTGCCCGAAAATTAAAATATTCAGCAGTAGACCTTTCTTCTTTCCCACATGGCCCTGTCTACTGTCTACCATTTACCTGAAAAGGAGCGCACCTTGACCGTTCAAAACAATACGATCAACAAAAAAAGCGGCTTAGACCTGCCCCTTTTGAACACCTTCACCCTCAATTGGGAAGTGGCGCTGTATATCATTCTCTTCCTCCTGGCCGTTATCACCCGTTTTTACGATTTGGGCACGCGGGTAATGAGTCATGATGAAAGCCTGCACACGCTCTACTCCTGGAATCTTTACGCGGGTAAAGGCTACCATCATGATCCCTTGATGCATGGGCCGTTTCTGTTTCACATCACCGCGCTCATGTATTTTCTGTTTGGCGATAATGATTTTACGGCCCGGCTCTCAACCGCCCTCTTTGGCATTGCCCTGGTGATGCTGCCGTATTGGTTCCGGCCCTGGTTGGGCCGGCTGGGCGCGCTGGTCGCTTCGTTTATGATTCTGATATCGCCAGGCTTGCTTTACTACAGCCGCTACATTCGCAACGATATTTACATTTCTGTGTGGACTGTGCTGATGGTGCTGGCCTTCTTTCAATACATGCGCACCCGGTCCAACCGCTGGCTATTTATTGGCACTATAGCCATAAGTTTTATGTTGACCACCAAAGAGGTGGCCTTTATTCATGGGTTTATTGGTTTCACCTTTATCTTCTGGGCCTGGGTTTGGGAAAACGTCAAATCGTCGCGGTTGTGGCTTAATGTTTTTCTGGTGGGCCTGATTCTATTGCTGGTTATTGTTATTGCCATTTTGGCCGCCCAGGCCGATACCTTGCTGCCGGCGGCAGGGACTGAAGCAGCAGCAGGGTTTGATGCCTGGGACTATATTGGCATGACCATCATGCTGATTGGCCTGCTCATTGGCGCGGTTTTGATCCAACTTGGCGTGGATCGAAACAACCGGCCGGTCACGGCGATGATCGTTAGCCTCTCGGAACGCCTGCCGGTGCTAATGCAGGCTTTGGTGGCGGCCGCCATCATTTTTGTGCTCCTGTATACCACCTTTTTCTCCAATATTGGCGGCCTGGCTACGGGCACGTATGGCGCCTTGCACTACTGGCTCAGCCAGCAGGAAGTAGAACGCGGTTCACAGCCCTGGTATTATTACCTTTTCCTGGTGCCCATGTATGAGTTTTTGCCGGTGCTGATTGGACTCGGCGGTAGCCTGGCGTACCTGTTTCGTCCCAGAGGCTTTCCGGCCCATACCAACTCAGAGACAGCCCAGCCAGCGGATGCGTCCTCTCCCCGCGCCATCTGGCCTTCGGATGGGGGAACGTTTGCGGCCTTTGTTATTTACTGGACCTTGCTGGCCGTGGTGATTTATAGCTGGGCCGGGGAAAAAATGCCCTGGCTGTCCGTTCATCTCACGCTGCCCTTTGTGTTCCTGGCCGCGCACGTTATCCAGACAGTGCTGCGTCGTTTCAACTGGTCGGAAGCACGGCAAAAAGGCGGGCTTATCCTGGGCGGGGGGCTGCTCTTGACTATTCCTACCTTGATTGCTCTATTTACCGCAGAACCATTCCAGGGACAATCCATCAACGATATTCAGGAAACGTTCCAATTTTTCCTGGCCTTGATTGTTTTGCTGGGTCTGGCCGTAGTCGTCTGGTATTACAGTGTCAGAATGGGGCTGGGGGCGGCATTACGCATCGCTTTTGTTACCCTGCTTTTGGTACTCAGCCTGTTGACCATCCGTTTTGCCTGGATGTTCAATTATATCAATTATGATTATGTCAATGAGGTGATGGTTTATGCCCACGCTTCGCCGGATGTGAAACTGGTGCTGAACCAGATTGACGACATCTCCCGCCGCACGGTGGGTGACAAACAGATCAAAGTAGCCTACGACAATGATTCCACATGGCCGCTGGAGTGGTACATGCGCCAGTATCCCAACCGGGCCTACTATGGCGAAAATCCCACCCGCGAGGCGTTGGATTCACCCATTGTCATTGTCGGCTCGGCCAATGAGAGCAAGGCCAAACCCTTTTTGGGCGATAGATATACCCGCTACCGCTACCGGCTGGTGTGGTGGCCGATTGAGGATTATAAAGACCAAACCTTGACCAAGTTATGGCAAAATTACGTTATCGGCCCGCCACCGGCAGACCTGGCCGCCGACACCGCCGAGGCCCAGGCCGCCCGCCGGCAAACGGTTAAGGACAATTGGCGCAAACTGTGGAAAATCTGGTTTTACCGGGAATATGAGGATTACGAACTCAACGAGTGGCCCTATGTGCATCGTTTTTACCTTTACGTGCGCAAAGACGTGCTTAACGATATATGGGACTACCAGAGTGGTCCCATTGAATTGGTGCAGGCCCCCAGCCTGGACCCCTACGAAGGTAAACGAGCCGAAACCGATGCCCTGCAAATTTGGGGCAGCAACGGCCAGGGAGAGGGTCAATTTGTAACCCCGCGCAACTTGGCCGTAGCCCCCGACGGGCGCATCTATGTGGCCGATAGCGGCAATCACCGGATCCAGGTTTTTGACCCGGCGGGCAATTTCCTCTTTATCTGGGGCAGCGAAGGTGCTGCGCCGGGCCAGTTCAACGAGCCGTGGGGTATTGCCGTGGCCCCGGATGGCACGGTATACGTGGCCGATACCTGGAATCATCGTATCCAAAAATTTTCCGCCAACGGTGAATTTTTAGCTGCCTTTGGCGCCTTTGCCAATGTGCAAACCGACCCGCAGGCCGAACCCGGCAACTTCTGGGGACCGCGCGATATTGCCCTTGACGCCCAGGGCAACGTGTACGTTACCGATACCGGCAATAAACGGGTGCAAAAATTTACCCCCACCGGGGGATTTTTACAGGCCTGGGGTGGCGGGGGTATTGTGCCCGGCACGTTTGAAGAACCCGTGGGCATTGATATTGACAGCCAGGGCAACTTCTATGTGGCCGATACCTGGAACCGGCGCGTCCAGAAATTTGATTCTAACTTCAATCCTATCATTCAATGGGAAGTGGTGGGCTGGGAAGGGGAAAGTGTGGTCAACAAACCCTACCTGACCATTGATAACCAAGATCGGGTTTTCATCAGCGACCCCGAAGGCTACCGGGTGATTGCTTACGATAGTAACGGTAACGTTCTGGTAACCTGGGGCCAATATGGCCAGGACCGGGCCTCATTTGCCCTGCCGGTTGGCCTGGCGGTTGACATCGAGGGCCATGTGCTGGTAGCCGACTCTGACAATAACCGGGTCATGAAGTTCCAGGTGCCGGTTCCCTCACCTCAATAATGCCGCGCATGC
This sequence comes from Anaerolineae bacterium, assembly GCA_016931895.1. Taxonomy (NCBI): domain Bacteria; kingdom Bacillati; phylum Chloroflexota; class Anaerolineae; species Anaerolineae bacterium. The sequence continues at coordinate 19,546 of JAFGDY010000039.1, read as the reverse complement.
TCCACGGGCCGGTCCAGGTGATTTTTACGTTTACCAGTTGGCCCTGCCATTGGTGAGCGTCATCTTCAAAAAAAACTAATTTGTTGGTGCGGGTGCGGCCTTTCCAGCGCCCGCGCTGTTTTTCTTCGACCAGAATTTCCACGGTTTGGCCCAACAGCCGGGCGTTGATCTCGGCCACAATCTGCTCTTGCAAATTATTGACTGCTTGTAACCGGCGTTTTTTCTCTTCCGGCGGCACGTCATCCGGCATCATTTTGGCCGAAACCGTGCCGGGCCGCGGCGAGTACATGGCTACGTGGCAAATATCCAGTTTTAATTCGGCCAGGGTGTCCAGGGTATGCTGGAATTGGGTTTCCGTTTCACCGGGGAAGCCGACAATGACGTCGGTGGCAATGGAGACGGTGGGCATCCGTTCCCGGATGCGGCGAATTAAATTGTAGTAGCCGACCATGTCGTATTCCCGTTTCATGCGGGCCAGCACTTCGTCATCGCCGGCCTGGTGGGGAACTTCGATGTGTTCGCACACTTTGGGCAGTTCGGCCACCGTGTCTAGCAGTTCGTCGGTCATGTAGCTGGGGTGGCTGGTCAAAAAGCGAAGACGATACAGGTCGTCAATCTGGTGAATAACCCGCAGCAGGTCGGGCAGGCGCGGGCCGTGGGGAATATCAAACCCGTACCGGTCCACAATTTGGCCCAACAGGGTCACTTCGCGCACGCCCTGGGCCGCCAGGCTGCGAATCTCGGCGGCAATCTCACCTGCCGGCCGGCTGCGTTCCCGCCCGCGCCGGGAAGGGATGACGCAGAAGGCGCACACGTGATTGCAGCCGTAAATGATGGGCACGTAGGCCGCTACCAGATTATTTTGTTGGCGCCGGGGCAAGGCCAGGGCTAGCTCCTCGTTTTGTAATTTGTGACGATATTCCAGTGTGGCCTGCTCGCTCTGGCGGGCCAGTAAAAAGTCAACCAGCGGGTCCGGCCGGCTGGGCGGCATAAACACGTCTACGTGGGGAAAAGCCTGGGCCAGCTTGCCGTTGCCCCTGACCCCCACCATGCAGCCCATCAGGGCGATGGTTTTATCCGGTTTAGCTTCCTTAATGGGTTTGAGACTCCACAGAAAGCCGGTCGCCTTATCTTCGGCGCTCTGGCGCACCACGCAGGTGTTCAGCACCACCACGTCGGCCTGGCGGTAATTGCCGGTGTAACGGTAGCCAAGTTTTTCCAGTTCCGATCCCACCCGCTGGGAGTCGGCCACGTTCATTTGACAACCGGCGGTCCAAATGTGATACTTCATCAACAATCCACTCCTGGCCGGGAATTGTTTTGACCAATTCCTTAAAGCCAAAACCTCAACCGCATTATTTCAACATTCAACATTGTAATGATACCTTGCCCGGTTTCAAAAAAGCGGGTCTCGTTTTGCGGTTGAACGCGCCCTGCCATCCTTAATCTTGGGGCAAGCGTGCCACCAGCACTACTTCGTGTAGGGTGAAGTACATGGTTCCATCCGCCCAGCGGGGTGCCAAAAACGGCTGGAGGGTGGGGGGAAGGTGGCGCATCATGGCTACTAACTCTTCTTTGTCAGGGGCGGAGACGCGCATCCGGTCGGCCCAGTTTTGGAATTCAAGCTCTTTTTTTAATTCACGGCCGACGATTATTTGTAGTCCAACTTCTGCCCACATTTCCTGCAAATCGGCCAGGGGATAAACCCAATGATGCGAAGGGTCGCGCAGTTTTTCATAGGCGTTGTAATATGTGGCTGCGGCCCTATCTGGCCCGGTGAAGTTATCTGCAAAACCGAGCCAACCGCCGGGCTTGAGCACGCGCGCAAATTCGCGCGTGGCCTGTTGGGGATGGGGAAAATGATGAAACGCCAACCGGCAAGTAACCAGGTCAAACGAGGCGTTGGCAAAAGGCAATGCTTCCGCATCGGCAATTTTGGTTTTAACGTTGGTCAAGCCCCGTTGAGCGGCTAACTCGGTGGTTTTTTTGACCATGGCCCCGGTTAAGTCGGTGGCCGTTACCCCGGCCACATGCGGAGCAAAGGCCAACGCCGTATGGCCGGCGCCCGTGCCAACATCTAACATTTGCCAGTTGGTTTCGGGTTGAACCAATTCAACCAGCAGCGCCAGGCTTTGGCCTTTGGCGTGAATAGTACTGGTAGCGTAAGCATGGCTTGACCGACCAAATTGGGCCTGTGTTTTTGCTTTTAGATTTTGGGACATTATGCTCCCTCTCCAAAAATTTGCCGGGCCTTGTTTGAAAACTCTAAAGGTCTCTCAAACCTTTAGAGTCTGGGGATTGTGTTTGACGGACAGTTTGGAGTAACTTATCCGGCCGGCGCTGATAATCGGTCCAGGCCAGTTGGCCCGACACCAGGCCGTTCAAAAGCTCGGTTAAAGTTTGGTTGGCGGGGGTAGGAATGCCTGCATTTTGCCCCGCCCGCGCAATAGCCCCGTTCAGCACGCCCACTTCCGACGTGGGTTGTCCGGCAGCCAGGTCAATTTGCAGCGAAGGCATTTTGGTTCCCCGCCCGCTAACCATAAAGGGGCGCAGAATGGTTCGTTTTGCGGCCAGGGGAAGCCAGCGGGCAGACACCAACCGAACCAGCCAGTCAACGGGATAGCCGGGAAGATTGACTGCTTTAAGGCCCTGCGCTTTCATTACGGCTGCGCCTTCCCGCAGGGCTTCGATTTCTAGGTTGAACAGTTGAGGGTGGGCAATAATTTCGGCGGGCGGCTGGTTTAAAATGGCGCTGGAAGCGTTGTTGACAATGTTTAGCAATAATTTTGACCACTTCATGGCCCGGTAATCGGGGTAGGTGGCGGTGGGCAGGCCGGCCTGGTTCAGCGCGCCGGCCAGCAGGTTGACCGGCTGCTCGGCAGCCAGCGGAGCCAGACCCAGGCCGCCTTTGGCTTTGCTCACTTCAATTACGCCCAGTTCCGGCACGCTGATGGGAATAGTGACGGTGCCGGCAATAACTTGCTGCCGGCCAAATTCCGCCGCCAATTGTTCCTCGTTGCCAATGCCGTTCTGGAAGGAGACAAAGTAAGTTTTGCGGCCGGCCAGGGGTAGGGTAGCCAGTTGTTTCACGGCCGTGGCTGTGTCCGGCGATTTGACCGCGAGCAGAACGAAGTCGTATGCTGTTTCCGGGCCAACTACGGTGGTGGCGGTGCCGGGAAAGATTGTTTGCGCCGGCCGGTTGGGCCAGCGTAAGGTTAACCCATCGGCGGCTATTTTGGGGATGAGGGTAGACAACCCCACCAGAGTGACTTGATGGCCGGCGGCGAAGAGGTGGCCGCCGATAAAAGAGCCTAAAGCTCCTGCGCCCATAACAAGTATGTTTAGCATAAATTTATCCTTGCGAGTTATTATCAGGCCTTATCACATTTTGAATGTTCCGTCAATGACCAACGACGAATGACCGACGACCAACTTTCGCCGTTTGTTATTCGTCGGTGATGATAAAGCCATTAAGCTTAACCAGTGAGGAGGGTCGCTTCATCTTTGAAAATCAGCTTTCAGCAGGGGTAAGTCAGCCACAGTTTGATCAGGCCCTACTCAATCCAGTTAAAGGTGCGGGTAACGGCCTTTTTCCACAGGGCGTAGTTGGTGGTGCGGGCCGTGTCGTCGGCGGAGGGTTGCCAGATTTTATCTATGCCCCAATTTTGCCGCATTTCGGCGGTATCTTTCCAGAAACCAATGGACAGCCCGGCAGCGTAGGCTGCGCCCAGGGCGGTGGTTTCGGCCACTTTGGGGCGAATGACCGGCACGCCTAACACGTCGGCCTGGAATTGCATAAGCAAGTCATTGTAAACCATGCCCCCGTCCACTTTCAACGCTTTGAGGTCAAAGCCGGAGTCGGCGTTCATTGCGTCCAACACTTCGCGGGTTTGGTAAGCGGTGGCTTCCAGCGCGGCGCGGGCAAAGTGGCCTTTGTTGATGTAGCGGGTGAGGCCAACGATGGCTCCTCGCGCATCGCTGCGCCAGTAGGGGGCAAAAAGGCCGGAAAAGGCCGGGACAAAATAAAGACCGCCGTTGTCCTCCACGGCGCCGGCCAGGGTTTCCACCTGGGCGGAGGTGTCAATCAGACCCAGGTTATCGCGTAGCCACTGCACCAGCGCGCCGGTAATGGCAATGGAGCCTTCCAGGGCGTAAACCGGGGGGGCATCGCCAAACTGATAACAAACGGTGGTGAGTAGGCCGCTTTGGGAGGCTACCAACTGCGGGCCGGTATTGAGCAGCATAAAACAGCCGGTGCCGTAGGTGTTTTTGGCTTCGCCCGCGCTAAAGCAGGCCTGGCCCACGGTGGCGGCTTGCTGGTCGCCCACATCGCCACACACCGGGATTTTGCCGCCAAAGGGACCGTTGGGCAGGGTGTAGCCGTAGAAGGTGGGGTCGCTGGAGGGGCGAATGTGGGGCAGCATAGACCTGGGGATGGACATAGCGGTGATGATGTCGTCATTCCAACTTACGTCGGCCAGATTCATCAACATGGTCCGAGAGGCGTTGGTAACGTCGGTGACGTGCGCGCCGCCTTCAGGCCCGCCGGTCAGGTTCCAGATGAGCCAGGTGTCAATGTTGCCAAAGAGGGCATTACCTTTTGCCGCGGCCTGGCGCAGGCCGGCAACGTTGTCCAGTAGCCATTTTACTTTGGGCCCGGAAAAGTAGGTGGCCAGGGGTAGACCCACTTGCGCCCGGAAGCGATCCTGCCCGCCGTCCTGGGCCAGTTGCCGACAGATTTTGTCGGTGCGCGTGTCTTGCCAAACGATGGCGTTGTAATAGGGTTGGCCGGTGTTTTTATCCCACACCAGGGTGGTCTCGCGCTGGTTGGTGATGCCCACCGCGGCGATGTCTTCTGCTTTAGCTCCAGCCTGGGCCATAGCTTCTTTGATGACGTCCTGGGTGCGCGCCCAGATTTCCAGGGGGTCGTGCTCTATCCAGCCCGGCTGGGGATAGATTTGTTGATGTTCCAACTGGTGCAGGCCAACCGATTGGCCGGCGTGGTTGAAAATCATACAGCGGGTGCTGGTGGTACCTTGGTCAATAGCGGCAATGTATTGGGTCATTTTAGGCTCCTTTGACCTGAGAATGGCTCAATGTTTGAGTTGAACTATGCCTCAACTCCGGCTTAATTGTCAAATTTGGGGGTGGCTGGGGAAGGAGTGGGGGCACTTATCAGGCCAGTCTGGGTATTGGCTTGTACAATTTCAATTCGATAATTCTTTTTTCGATGAGTCCTCTCATTGATTACAAAAATTTATCCCAAAGAAAGCATTATCATTTCCAGAAGAAACTATGACACAACACATTTCCTAAATCCGGTGGTTTTACGTCTACTTGACTCAAATGTAATCTTGTTATCATATATATGTAATTTTCGAGTGTGACATCTTGGTGTATAACGTAAAAAAGCCTATGACCAAATAAGTAAGATTGTTTAAATCTGCATTGGGTGTTAGAGTTGAGTAACTACAAAGATAATGTTTATCAAATTAACCAGATGATTGTTGCTCATGTTGAACAAATTTTTCCCTTTGGAGTCTTTGTTCGTTTATCGGATGGGACCCAGGCTTTCATCCGCCGACGAGAGTTGACCCAGGCTGGTAATCTGGACCCTGATCAGATAGTATCAGAAGGGGACGAAATAAAAGGCCTAGTTATTGGTCTGGCTACGCCTAATCAAAATTTAGAGTTGAGTGTCCGTCGGGCAGAACCGGATCCCTGGGATACATTTCTGCGGTCCTACAACGTGAGGGATACGATCACGGCTACGGTTAAGAATCTATCAGCAAGGGGAGTATATGTCCAAATCGTACCTGGCATAGATGGGTTTATTCCTTTGGCCGAATTGGCGCCCTGGTCGGTGAAGCAACCCAAAGCTCTCTTTTGGGTTGGTGACCATGTGAAGGCAATGATAACCTTTCTTGACAAACAGAAGAGACGAGTAAAGCTTAGTATTCGGCAACAGATGAAGCATGAAATCTTGGTGGGGCAGATGCTGGATTCTCTGGGCCAAAGAGAAGGTATTAAAGGAGAAGGGGTAAAGGGTGATTTTGAAAGAGACGATATTGCCCCTCATACAGTAGGGTCAAGAGATGTTGACTCAAGTTTGGTTGAGAAGATAGGAAGGGTCTTGGTAGTAGACGATCATGACGAGGTAAGAGAGCCTCTGGTAGCATGGTTAAGCCGCTTGGGCTTTGCTGCCGAAGGAGCTGGATCAGTTGAACAAGCGCTATCCTACTTATATCAGCGAACATACGGCGTAGCTTTAATTGATTTGGACCTATCCGGCAAAGATGGTTTAGACTTTATCAAAACACTGGTACAAGTAGCGCCAAATACTAAGGTGGCTGTCATGAGCATCCCAGAATGGATTGCCCAACGGAGTGAAGAGTTGGAGGCATTGGGCATCAGCGATATTTTTGCTAAACCCTTGAACTTAGAAGAAATTTACGAATCATTCATTCTGTTGAGACAAGGCCAAATATCTAACTTTTGGAAGTCAACCTCAAAGGTAAAACCTAAAGAATCGCCCAATGTATTTCAGCAACTAACAGGGACAATGCATAGCGGGTTGCCTCTTCCGCTTCGTTTTGAGGCCGGTTTGCGAGAGTTGGTTCGGTTTACTCAGGCTGAACAGGGTTTGATTTTTTATCTGGCCCCAGATTCGCAACAGATATCAATTGTGGTCCAAGTTGGACACTTGCCCTTGGATCAGGAAGCAATCTATGCTTTGGGAGAGAGTCCCGTAAAAGACGTGATTTGTGAACGGGGTGATATTTTCGAAGCCTGTGTCTCACAGCAAGCGATGCGCCGATTTGATAAGCTGTTAGACCTGGTGGTCTTTGAGTCGTGTTTGGGCGTACCCATTTCGGCGGGTGGCGAGGTGCACCATGCCCTCTTCTTATTCCACCGTACTGCAAATGCTTTTGCTCGTTATCGCCTGCGAGATGCCCGGGCAATGGCCCTATTATTTAGTGTCGCCCTGGAAAGTCAAGCCTTAGAACAGCGTATTGAGGCTGTTAATCCTCTCCTTTTGAGTGGCCAATTGGCCGCTGGATTTAGCCATGAGGTATATAACAAAATTTCGGGTTTAGAAATCCAGCTTCGTAACTTACGAGCGGACTGCGCGAGTTGGCAACAAGGAGGGTCTACAGATTCTTTCAGCGTAACTGAGTTGGAAAACACTACTGACCAATTGTTAAAAGTAACCCTGGATCTAAAAAGCACGGTAGAGCTTTTTAGAGAATTGATGCGAACTGAATACGAAGAAGAGGTAAATGTTAATGAGGTAGTGCAACGAACGGTGAAATTGTTGCGCCCTACTATTCACCACTACCGGGTACGGGTCAAAACTGAACTTACTTTAGATTTACCTACGGTCAAGGGTGGTATAGTGCGCTTACAACAGATATTTACTAATCTGATACTTAATGCAATCCAACAGATTGCCCGGAAAACGGAACAGTGGCCTGATGGTCAACGAGTATTGTTTATTACCACTAATTGGGAAACAAACAAAGAATGTCCCGTTAGGATAAGGTTTACCGACGTTGGCCCTGGCATTCATAGCCAACTTTGGGAAAGCATCTTTGCTCTTGGTTTTTCAAGCCGACCTGGCGGGACAGGGCTGGGATTATTCATTGCGCGAAGCTTGGTAGAGTCCATGGGTGGGGGGATTGTAGTTGAGGAAAGCATTATTCCAATGGGTACTACCTTCCGGGTAGAACTGCCACAGAGTTCATAAAGGTTTGTTGAAGCGATTACGTAGAATATGCACCATCAAGAGGCATAGCGAAATGAAAGACGCCTTGTTAAGAGTGTTACTGGTGGAAGATGAGAGCAGCTTACGCGAACCATTGGCAAAACGTCTTCGAGACAAGTATCACTATCAGGTAGATACGGCCGCAAATGGAGAGGAAGCCTGGCAACGAGTTTGCGCGGCTAAACGAGCTTACGATGTGGCCTTGATTGATGACTTGCTCATACCGGCGCCAGAGATTGACCCAGAACCGAGTGGCATCGAATTAATGCAAAAAATCAAGGAAGTTTATCCTGATACAGAATGTATTGTCTTTACCGGCTGGGGCATGGATCGAGCCTTGGTTGCTTTGCAAGCAGGAGCCTATCGTTACCTGACCAAACCCTTAAATCTTGACGAGTTGGGGATAACTATTCGCCTGGCTGCAGAACAAACCCGTCTACGCCAGGAACGGGACTTACTCTCAACAATCTTAAAGATTACTAATACCATGGTGAGTGGCTTGGACCTGGCCAGGACATTAGAGGTAATTGTTGAGGCTGTATCCAGATTGGTTGGCGCAGAATCCTGTTCAGTCGTCTTGATGAATCCTACGATAAACCAGGTGCAATATGACTCTGGCAGTCTTATCGGTCAGGCAACGATAAAATGGAAACGCCATCTCAAAAATACCCTACTGACCCGGCAAATCATTCAAACCGGTGAGTTATATAATCTGGCCGACGTAGAGACCCAGGCTGATGAAATATTAGACGAGCAGCTACTTCAGGCTGGGGTGAAGTCTTTTATTGGCGTGCCCATCCCTGGTGAAACAGGGAACCAAGGGGTATTATATGCCTATAGCACCCATCGTGAGGCCTTTGGGATATATGAACAGCGGGTATTAAAATTATTGGCCGATCAGGCTGCTATTGCTTTAGAAAACACCCGCTTGTTTGAAGCTGAAGCTCAACGTCGCCAGGAGGCTGAAACTTTACGAGAAACGGCCTTAGTGCTGACAACCTCCCTGAAACCAGGGGAGATTTTTGAACGAATTCTGACAGAACTACAGAGGGTAGTGCCTTATGATAGCGCCTCAGTCCAATTGCTAAAAGGAGATCGGCTCGAGATTATTGGTGGCTGTGGGTTTCCTAATCTGCCTGAAATTGTGGGGCTTTCGTTTCTGGTGAATGGCGAGAAGAATCCTAATCGAGAGGTGGTTCGCCGCCGAGAATGTTTTATTGTTTCAAATGCGCCTGCCGAATATGAAGTATTCTTAAAAGAACCTCATGTTCAAGCCGGCATCCGTAGCTGGTTGGGAGTGCCCATGTTGGTTGGGGACCAACTTATTGGAATGATCACGCTAGACAAACATCAACCAAATTTTTACATAGAAGAGCATGCCCGGCTGGCCCGAGCTTTTGCCACCCAGGCCGCTCTGGCCATTGAGAACGGGCGACTGTTTGAAGAGGCTAACCATCGGGCCCGAAATTTGGAAACGTTACAAAATTTAGCTTTAACGATTAACTCATCATTAGACCTAAACGAGGTGCTAAAGAGCGCCTGTCAGGATGCCGTTGAATTTTTCAGCGCCGACCATAGCGGCCTGGTTCTTTTTGACTTGGATTACACGCAAGGCTGCGTAACAGCGGAATACCCGGAATTGGGCATTGTGAATACGAATATCCCCATAAAAGATATACCGGCTGAGGAGCAACTTATAAAAACCCGCCAGCCCCTTATTATTGAACAGGTCAATGCCGCCGAATCCATGGGCGTGGTCCGGGATATTCTATTGAATTTTGATATTCAATCTCTCCTCATTATCCCGGTAATATCCAAAAACAACGAATTATTAGGTTCTTTTAGCCTTGATGCGGTCGGCCATTTGCGCCGGTTCTCGACAGAGGAAGTTGAACTTTGCCGTGTATTTGCCGCTCACGTTGCAGTTGCAGTAGAGAATGCCCGCTTGTTTTCGGAAATGGTTAAGGCCAAAAACTGGCGCGAGGCCCTGGTTGAAAATGCTAATGATGCCGTGATAGCTATTGACCAAAATAAAAAGATTAACATATTTAACCAGCGGGCCGAAGAAATGTTAGGATGGGCATCGGGAGAGGTAATTAACAAAACTGCAGCGCGGCTATACCTGGATGTGGAAAAGGCTCAGGAAATCTTTGAGGCAGTAAACCGGGGAGAGAGTGTTAAGGGTTGGCATGTAGATTTTAAACATCGAGACGGCTCTCGCATCCCGGCTTTGCTTTCCGGTACGTTGATCAGAGATAAAGATGGCCGTTCTATTGGACAGGCCGGATATATTCGTGACTTGCGCCAGGTGACTCTATTGGAGGAACGATTGCGCGCCCTCATCCAGGTTAGCCAGGTCATTACCGGCGTTTTGGAACTGGATGAAGTATTGGAGCGAATTGTTAGTTTGACTGTGGAAGCTTTTCCTATGGCGCAACGCGGCACCCTTTATCTCTATGATGAGTTAACTGATACTTTGTGGTTGCGGGCCAACACGTTTGGCTACAGCCCAAAGGTCATTGATGCCCTCAGCCTAAGGTCTGGCGAAGGCATTGCGGGCTGGGTGTTCCAACATCGCCAACCCACAGTGGTGGCAGATGCACACCAGGATCCTCGTTACAAACGGTTCAATCATCCAGAGGTGCCGTTGCACAAATCTATGGTATGTGTGCCGCTCAACGTTCGAGGGCGGATAATCGGCACCTTGTCTTTGGATAACCTGGATGTAGCCGGTGTATTTCAAGCCGATGATCTGGAATTGCTCGCTACTTTTGCCGATCAAGTGGCTATTGCTGTAACTAATGCGCAGTACTTTGAAGAGATTCAAAAGGGACTCAAACAACTTCGCTCTTTATATGAAGCGGGTAGCGCCATCATCTCGGCTATGGAGCCAAAGCAAACCCTGCGGATTGTTGTTGAGGAAGCTTGCCAGGCTTTAGCTGGATGGCGGTCTAAAATAATCCTGATCTCGCGCAAAGGGGAGCTAACTGATTTAGTGGCCGTTGGTTTTGGTGACGGTCTGGATACGGGTGAGATGATCAGGCCTGATGGGATTTCGGTGCAGGTGATGACTTCGGGAGAACCCTGGTACACAGAAGATGTCCAAAAACTTCCCGATAGAGTCAATCCAGTCATGTTGAGCGATGGGGTTAGGGCGGCAGCGTGCGTGCCATTTGGGGTGCGCGACTGCAATATTGGGGTGATGTGGATTCATTATCGTGTTCCCCGCATCTTTCTACCAACCGAGACGGAAGCCCTGCGGCTTTACGCAAACCAGGCCGCGATTGCCTATGACAACACCCGTCGGATGCGTGAACTGGAGCACCTTCATCAGGCTGCCGAGAAGTTGGCCAGTGTAGCGAGTGTGCAAGAAGTTTTGCAACAGGTGGTAAAGAGCGCCAAAGAGGTCTTGGAAGCCGATTCTGTCGTGATCTGGTCTTATGACGATATTCGCCATACCTTTCTGCCCGACGAATTGATTACTGAAGGCATCCGGCCCAAGCTTGTAGAACGGTTCAGAAAAGATGAACCACGTTCAGGCGGTACGGCTGAAGTGGTGATGGAACGAAAATACGTGGCTATATCCAACACTGATGATCCGGAGTATGCTTTTCTTGGCCCAATTGGGCACGGCTTGCGCGGCACCATTGGGGTACGGGCTTTTCAAGGGATTTCTCTACAGGTGGGCCAGGAAACCTTGGGCGTCTTATACGTAAATTACAAACTACCTCGCACCTTTGGCCGTGAAGATAAAATAACCCTGGAAACCTTTGCCAACCACGCCGCTCTTACTCTTAAAAAGGCCAGGTTACTAGAACAAGTGAGCCGCACGCGAGATACGGCAAAAATTGTAGCCAGAGTGAGCGTACTGGAAAACCTACAGAGTACGCTTCATTCCATTGTCAAAGGTACCTACGAGGCCCTTCAGTGTGACGCCGTTACGCTCTACACTTATGATCAAACCCGGGATGAATTTGGGTTTCCGCCAACGATGTTTGGCGTGCATAATGAGGAAGAAGTCCTCAAGATAGGCTCAGTGGTAAGAGAGTCGGTAGTGCGAAATATTTTGGCATTGGATAAACCCTATATCGCTGAAGATGCGTCATCCGACCCCATTGTTGGCGGCGTTTTTGTGCAACGGGAAGGTATCAAGTCATCAGTCAGTATTCTCCTCAAGGTTGGTTCACAAAAAGTGGGGGTCATGTTCATCAATTATCGCTCGCACCATCGTTTTACCGGTGAGGAACTCAATAACATCGAGCTTTTCTCTTACCAGGCGGCTATTGCCATTAGCAATGCTCGCCTGTTGGCCGATATGTCACACCGCCGGATGCAACTGCAAACTGTGGCCGAAGTCTCCAAGTCAACCAGTACCATTCTTGATCCCGACGTGCTAATCAGCCAGGCGGTTAATCTTATTCGCCAGAGATTCAATGTGTATTATGTTGGGTTATTCCTGACGGATGAGACGGGTGAATACCTGGTGTTGCGGGCGGGTACGGATGAAGCTGGTCAAAAAATGCTCAAAGAAAAGCATAAATTACCCATCGGGGGTCATTCGATGGTGGGCTGGAGTGCAGCCCATAGGCAAGCGCGCATTGCGCCCGATGTTGATAAGGATGATGTTCATTTTGATAACCCCTACTTACCCAAAACTCGTTCCGAGTTGTCTCTGCCGCTCATCAGCCGAGATCAGTGTATTGGCGCCTTAACGGTACAGAGTGTTAAAGAAGCCGCCTTCTCTCAAGAAGACATTGCCATTTTGCAAACAATGGCCGACCAACTCGCCATCGCCATTGAGAATGCGCGGCTGTACCAGGCCGAACAGCAGCGAAACAAGGAACTTTCCGGTCTGCATAGAATTTCGCAAACAATCAGTTCGTTAACTGACATTCAAGAAGTATATCAGCGAGTAAACGAGAGTATCGCAGAATTAACAAATGTTCAGATGTGCGCTATCCTCCTTTATGATGAGGTGGAGAGGAAGCTGGTTTGCCAGTTGCCATTGTATGGTGTCCCCGATGCGCTTGGTCAAAAATATCACATCCCCCTGGACAAGGATGATCTTGCCACCTTATGGGAGACAATGCCTCATTTGATTCTCAACGAAGCAGAAGGAGACCCTTTGGTAACTGCATTGGGGTTGAATGATCTTATCAAAGAAGCCGGTTTGCGGGACACCTTGCTGGTAAAGCTGGTCGTAGGTCGGCGGAATATAGGCATTATTCAGGCCTCTAATAAATTAGATGGAATGCCTTTTAACGAAGATGATGCTCGGCTCTTGCGTATTTTTGCCGGTCAGGCCGCGGCGGTGATTGAAAATGCACGGTTATATGAACAACTCAAACAAACAAATGAAGATTTGCGCCGGACGAAAGGGCTGGTAGGAGCGCGAACTGCGGTGGCCTGGATGGGCATGACCAGTAGCGCCTGGCGACACACAATAGAAAAACATGCTTTAACCATCCAGGAACAGGCCCAGTTGTTGCACCGCGATTTTAAGCAGCTATCCTCTCACTCTGAACAAACCAAAATCAGTAAACGAGCCGCCACAATTGAACGTTTGGCCGCGCAAATTCTGAAAAAGCCTATTACCCCTCCCCTGTCTACTGAAGCCGGAATGGAATTAGTTTCAATCAACGAGTTGGTCAGTGAGCGAGCCAAACAACTATGGCAAAATGACCCCTATAAAAAAACTGTACTTTGTTTTGATCTTCAGCTTCCGGCTCACCTGACCTTATGGTTGAGTCCTGAATGGTTGCGCCGAGCATTTGATATTTTGGTAGACAATGCGGTAAAAGCTGTAGATGGGTGTAAAATACAAGAGATTATTATTGGCACCCAATTGACCAACGCCGGAGTTGAAATATCCGTTTCTGACACCGGTTCAGGAATTCCTCAGGAGCTTAGAGACAAAATTGGATACGAGCCGATTCAGAAACCTGATGAAGCTAAAGGGTTAGGGATGGGTTTATTGATGGTTCAGACGATTGTTCAGACTTATGGCGGCGAAGTACGAGTGGCCGTTACAGGGCCAAAGGGCACCAAGATGGTTATCTGGTTGCCCGTGAAGAAACAGTAGAATCCATCGGTCACAAGATAAGGTTTACTTTATGGGACACCATTTTTTATTAATTGGCGAGAAAACTGAAACACTGTGGCCCTTAGTTTTAGAACAAAGTGTATTGTCTCTGGGAACATTACAAGTAATTTCAGAAAAACAGGCAGAACAGCAAGGTATTGAGCAAGAGTACACCGCAATTATTATAGATGCAGGGGCAGTTGATAATGTGGCGCAATTAGTATCCAATTTGCGCAAAATGCAACCCGCGTCCCATATTATTGTTGTCACAGCTTCTCCCACCTGGCAAAGAGCCAGAGAAGTACTTTTGGCCGGAGCAACTGACTATATTCGCAAATCATTTGACCAAGACGAACTTCTTTCCAAAATTAAGGCAGCCTTGGATATCTCCTCCCCTGCTCAATCTCAATAGGCGTTTATCTTCAGGCTGTCACTGAATGGATATGACTTGCGCAATGGAAATAGTTTACCCCCCTCAGTCTTCCCGAACTGGGGGAATAGATTTAGCCATCAATAGGAGTTGAGCAGTGAGTACCGAGAGGAGACCTTATTCGATTCTTTTAGTTGATAATGATCCTGATTTTCTGGAAACCCGGGCCGAATTTTTAGAGGAGGCCGGTTATCGAGTGATCAAGGCGCATACGCCGGAGCAGGCCCGACACCTGCTGGTTACAGCTCACATCCATTTGGCTATTTTGGATATTCGCCTGGTTAACGATGACGACGAGAAAGACACTACAGGTTTGACGGTAGCTAAAGATTCCACCTATGAATTGATACCCAAAATCATTCTTACAAATTTCCCCTCTTATCAGGATGTACGTGAGGCGCTGGGGCCGGCAATAGATGGCTTACCGCCGGCCATAGATTTCCGTTCTAAACAAGAAGGCCCCCAAATCATGATCCAAGCCGTGGAACAGGCTATCGCCAAATATGTTCGTCTGAATACAGATTTAGATATTCAGTCGGACCATCGAGAAGGTTTATTTCTATACCTTGTAGGTTTATTACAGCCAGATCCTCTAACCGAGACCCTCCTGCATCGAGCTGACGAATTGAAGGATCTCTTTCGCCAGCTATTCCACGATTACCGGCAGATCAGAGTGGGGACACTCTTTTGGCATGATAGGCAGCGCTTCTGTCTGCCGGTTTTGGCCCAATCGCCACAAGGCGTACTGGACCCGCGTATTTTGCTCTGCGGCGAACGTAACCAGCTGGAGCGAGAAGTAGAACATCTGCTGAATTTGGCTCCCGACACATTTCAAGGTGCTAAATTCAAAATGACCAGGTCAGTCCATTTTGGCGCAGCAACTTATGTTTTACCCACAACCAACCTGGAGGCAATTCAATCTCTACGACAATTATTTGGGGGAAGTAAGGAACGACCGCTTAAAGTAGCTTTTGATCACGTTATCGAAGTTTTGGCAACGTGGCACCAGCAAGGGCAGCGTATTGTCACTAATGATTTAATGTTGTTATATCGTGGGCGGATTGGGTTGGAAGAGCCAGCCTCCCGCCTTGAAGTAGAACATAGGTTAGCCGCTCTTGTACAAGCGGTAAGGCCGTTGAATGCCATTGAAGTGGAATATACCGACCAATCTTTGGTTTTTCACTTATCCAGTCAAGCGACCCTAATTTGTCCTAATCCTATTGCCACCATCTACACCCCTATAGAGTATGACCGGCCAATTGTGTGTAAAACTTCGCCGGGTCAAATTACTGCCGATAATATCTTGGTGGATATTTACGGACGACAAACTTGGTTGACTGATTTTGCATACGCAGGATATATGCCCAATTGGTGGGATTTTGTGTGTTTGGAGGCGATCGTCCGCTTTGAACTGAGTCAAGCTCCTGACTTGATAGCCTGGCAAGATCTTGAAGAATGTCTGGTGAAACCAAGTCGGCTCGATGGGCCATTGCCTGAACGAGAGGTGGTTGCCGACTTAAGAAAGAGCCTGGTTCTCATTGGCCAAATTCGACGGAGCGCCTATGGCGAAATTGGTCACTATGATCCGTTGCCTTATTATGCCGGTCTATTGGTATGGGTCATCGGAATTATTCTCCATCATGACCCCAACAAAATCTTTACGCAGGTCGAACGAATACGGGGGGCGCATCTACTTCTGGCGGCCGGCATGCTGGCCCATCGGTTACATGAGCCATTTGACTCTCCCTCACCTGGCGGCAAATTACGTTTTGATGAGGATGAAGTAGTATGGCTGGGGAATAATAAAATTGAGTTGTTTGGGCAAGAGCTAAAATTATTCCGCTGCCTGTATCAACAGCCTGGCAAATTGGTGGGGCGAGAAGAAATTGTAGAGACTGTGTTTGATGAAAAATACGAGGCAGGAGACTACCAATTGGATGGTCGTATCAATGCCTTAGTGAGAAGGCTGCGCCTTCGCATTGAACCTAACCCCGATAATCCACGTTATCTGCTTATGGTCAAAGGTCAGGGATATCGTTTACAAATTGAGTAAAAGCAAGATTTATTAGAAAATCAGATTAATGTTTGTTTCATATTAGATAGGTGCAATTTCATATCAGATAACGGTAGTATTTAATTATAAATTGTAAGTTTGCTGCAAGCCGGTTTTAATATAGCCGGCTTTTTTTATTGGCTATAATTGGGGTAAGGATGAAAAAATCATAAAGATATGGAGGTAGGTGGCTATGTCTCGTGATATTTTTGATCATTGTCCAAATTGTGGACACAACTCACTCTTTCATAGGATCAGGGTTTATAAATGCCCAAAATGTTTTAGATTCTTTTGTCAAAGGTGCCGTGGGGGAAATTGGCTCAGACACAAATGCCCTCATTGCACCCTACATGTTGATGCAGTCAAACTGGCCGAGATACAAAATGGGTACTGTTAGATAAGCATTACCAAAACCGTTTGACGGTTTGATAGCAGGAGGGCTATAAAAATGAAGAACAATGCGGATATTTGTCAAGAATCGTTAATATCTGAGGCAATAAACACGCTTCTAGATCTGTTGAGCGGCCCTGCGTACCATCCTGAACCGGCTAATGGGGATTTGTATGCTGAACGTTTTATCTTGCCTCGCAGCTTTTTTGGCTGGGGTGGTCAATTGGTTGTGCCTGATGCTTCTTGTGTGATTATCTGGGGGCGTCGCGGTTTCTGCCATACCTTTTGGCCTGGCGTGTATAGCCTGCGTCACTGTCCGGCCGGCCGGTTGGATGGTCGGCTGGTAGATATGTCCCAACATAGCCGCGTGATTGAGCTGAGGGGTCTTTATACCGGGGACCTGGCTCGAATTTCGCTGCAAGTTGATGTGGAATTTAAGGTGGATAATCCCCAAGCTGTGATTCAGCTTAAGTCGCCTACCCAAACCCTGACCACAATTGTGGAAAGTACAGTTCGCCAGGTGATAGAGAAGCTGCCCCATTGTTTGTTATTTGGCGGAGCAAACTCTACGGAATTGACCAATAAAATGGCCCTGGAACGTCAAATTCGCCAGTCCTTGCATACCGAAGAAGCTCTAAACGGATTACGAATTTTGAGTCTCAAAATCATCAAAACCGAGGGCGACCCTACTTACCTGACCTTGACTACTAAAGAGGTTTTGGCTGAACAACAACTTATCGCCGAAAAGGCAACCCTCCAAATTCACCAGCAACAGGCCGAAAATAAACGCGAACTCACCTTATTCCAGGCTGAAACTGAACGGTTGGCTACTTCAACCCGCCAAAAGGTTGCCCTGGATGAGGCCAAAAGACAGGCGCTTGTCTTTAAGTTAGAGAGCACTCAACGTGATTTTCAACGACAGATGGAGGAAATGCGTCTGGTTCATGAGCAAACCCTGGCCCGAATAGATGCCCTCAGTCGAGCCATAACCGCTTGGGGAGACCCGCGCCATTTGCTTGTTTCCAACGGTCTTTATGCCCAAACCAACAACCCGAATGGTCATGAACAAACTTTAAGCAAGATGATTGACCATTTGATTGAACCACAACCAACGCCTGTCTCAGCCCCCACCAATGGTCATGGCAAACACTCATTATGAGGCCATAAAAACCGGTTAAGGAGTGATCAATATGGATTTGTATGTCCATCTGGTACCACAAAA
Organism: Anaerolineae bacterium; assembly: GCA_016931895.1. Classification (NCBI taxonomy): domain Bacteria; kingdom Bacillati; phylum Chloroflexota; class Anaerolineae; species Anaerolineae bacterium. The sequence continues at coordinate 1,604 of JAFGDY010000039.1, read as the reverse complement.
ATGTCAAAAAATAGAAGCAGCATCAGGTTATCATGCGCTCTTTGCTTTTGAAATATCCCCTTGTCCTTTTACCGAGTTTCGGCAACGGGCCTGGAATCCAATGATGGCCGGTCATCTTATGGAGGCGTGGGAACGGCAGATCCGGCTGATTGAGTGTTTACATCTGCCCAATATTGAGTCCAACAGCAGCCCTGTCTTTGAATTACGCCTTATCTCTTCTGCAACAAATCAAACCCAGATAGATATATTTTTTATGGGTAAGGCTTTTGCGCCCACCCCCGACCAGGCCCGTACCGAAGCTATCACCCTGGCCCAAGATGTGTTTGCTCTCTTTCCTTTTGACTTTGCTTTACGTTCCCTATCTAACCAGACGGACTTTGAACGAGCCTACCAATCCGAGTGGATTACCGGCCTCAAAAATCCCCACCAGATTGTTGAAATCAGACACTTTGAACGAGTGGCGTCTAAGGCCAATAACGACAATACAATTGAGCTGCTTTATCTCAACTACGGTTGGCGATGGAATCTGCAAAGTATGGAACAGGTTTGGTGTGCTCTGGCCAGATACCCCCAACGCCTGATGTTAAGTGTCAGCCTGATGCCGATCCTATGGGACCAGGGAGATTATGTCTATTTGAATGAATTGGAAGTTGTAGGGGACAAGGGGAATCTGCCGGGAAATCTGAAGACTGAACTCACTTCGGCGCTCAAATTCTATCACCAATTGCTATACCAAACTCCCCATCCCTTTACCCTCCGCATAGCCCTCATCGGCGAACCTATTGTGCCGCATGGCCTGGCCAACGCCATAGGTGTTGGTTTATGCTTACCTTCACTCCAAACAGAGAATGAAACGCCAGGAGCAAACTACAATTTAGACTGGGCCTTATCTCCCAATGAACTCTCTACCGCCAAAATTAATCTGATACAACTCAGTCAATATTATTGGGGCACTGATTTGGTTGGTTTACCCTTACGGCGATTACGATACGCAGTCAGTGCCAAACAAGCGCAGGCAATCTTCCGCATTCCAATACCCCCAGAAGGTGGTTTCCCTGATGTTTCCTTAGGACATCAACGGGAGTGAGAATGAAGAATGAAATAAATCTTAAGCTTACGCAAGTTCCAGAGGTGACCGTCATTTACAAGGTGTCTGTCACCTCTGGACGCATTAATGATTTGCGTAAGCCCTATCTCAACCAGAAATCAAAAATCACCAATCTCAATTTTGCTTCACAGGATAGTCGGAAATCAAGAATACACCGCATGCTGACGCCTTTGTTCTGTCTGAGGCGCAGATTCACGTTGAGATCGTATGAATCTGCGCCACATTTTTGACTCTCTTTCCAAAAGCTTGTACCCTCTAGCCATAGAACCCCATATTAAAAATTCAGGAGGCAAATAATGGAATATATCAATTTGGGCCGCACCGGCCTCAAGGTATCGCGGATTTGTTTAGGCACTATGACTTACGGCACACCCCAATGGCGTGACTGGGTGCTAGCGGAAGAAGACAGCCGTGCTTTTATCAAACGGGCGCTGGAGTTAGGCATCAACTTTTTTGACACCGCCGATATGTATTCGCTGGGCGTCAGTGAGGAAGT
>JAFGDY010000038.1 GCA_016931895.1 Anaerolineae bacterium | reverse complement strand
TACACAGATTATGTCAAAAAAACTAAAGAAAAATCCGTGAAATCTGTGTTCATCTGTGTCCTCTTTCCTTATCCCGAACTGAGGTTAATATTATTTCGGTTTACAATGAGCCGGAAGAAGTCGCTGCTCAGGCTATACATCACCTCAAGATTGCGCTCCACCTCCCGCACCACCATCAAGGGCACCAGCACCCGTAATGTGTCAAGGCGATCAAGCAGTTGGACACAACTGGCCTTACTCCCGCTCAACCCAAAGATGTATTCGTTGCTATCAAGGATCAAAGGTGTAGTAGGGCCGATAGTCATGCTCCCAAATCTCCTGGCGTATTGTTCGTAATTGAGCCATCACTTCTGCTTCGCTCAAAGAAGAATGTCCCTGTTCGGCTTGCTTTTGCTGAATTTGCGCCCGTAGTTTTTCCAGGCTGATTTGCCAGCGTTCGGGTTCCAGTTCCAGGAGTCGTTGAGCTTCTCGTAGCTCCCGCCGCAGGCCGGCCCCAATCAAATCGGACAAGTCGCGAAAAAGGCCCAGGGCCATCATTCTCAGCGAGGCTTCGTAGAGATATTCAGGAATCGTGACCGTTATTTCCTTGGTATGGTTCATCATTCACCTCATCAACTTCATGCGGTCCTATCTTTATGGTTAGTTTAGCACACCCCCTGGCAATTGTCGAGTGCAGCCAAACATCTGTATCTCCTTTGTTTCCAGCCAAAAGCTTGCTCATTTCTGTTGAAAGTTTACCCCAGCTTGACCGAAGGGGCGATTCAAATTCCGGGCCGGGCAATTCTGTTTGCCCGCCCTGTCTCTTTACCCTGCTCCCGCAGCCCCCAACACTTGCCCCGCCCAAATGGGAATGGGTTGAAAGGGGAACCCAAACCGCTTGAGGCCATACCCGCCACCCCACCCGGCGCGAGCCTGGGGACGGCGACGGCGCGGCCATTGGCTAAATTGTTCAATTGCAGCCAGCATAAGATGGCCTCCTGGGGGGGTAGGATGGGTTGAATAGACACCGGCCATATTATTCCCAGGGGGCGGTTTTTTCCGGCGTTCATCGTTTCTGCAAAAACAGGTTATGTCACTTTGACATTCAAGGTCTTTGTCATTATGATGCCTTCAGAGACAAAATTCTGCGGTTAGCAACGTTTGCCGGAGTTATGATGACGGTCAAGATAGATATACCTACCATCAAAATTGTTAATTTCTGCCGGCGGCATCAAATCCGTGAATTGGCCCTGTTTGGTTCTGTTTTGCGAGGGGATTTTGAGCCTGACAGCGATGTGGATGTGCTGGTTGAGTTCAAGCCGGGGATTGAGGAAGAACTGACCTTGCTGGATTTGTCGGGGATGCAAATAGAGTTGTCAAAAATATTGGAGCGCGAGGTTGATTTGGTGCTGCGTGATGGTCTCAAGCCGTTCATCAAGGATGAAGTGCTGGCGAACCTGGAGGTGGTTTATGCGCTCTGAGCAACAATACCTGGCCGATATGGTTGAGGCAGCGGAGGCGATTGCCCGTTTTGTGGCTGACATTGATCGGGAAACGTTTCTGGCGGATGAATTGCGCCAGAGCGCGGTGATGCAGAAGATAGGCGTGATTGGGGAAGCAGCCGGGAAAATTTCACCGGAGTTTCGGCAGCGCCACCCTGAAGTTGAGTGGCCGGTGATTGTGGGGATGCGCAATATTCTGGTCCACTCCTACTTTTCGGTGAAACAGGGGATTATCTGGCAAACTGCCACCCAGGCCGTGCCGGATTTGCGGGTGAAGGTTGCGCGCGTTTTGACCCAAGAATTTGGCTTGTGAGTGACCCCTATCCTTTTCGTATCTCCTTTGTTTCCAGCCAAAAGCTTGCTCATTTCTGTTGAAAGTTTACCACAACTTGACCGAATGGGCGATTCAGATTCCGGGCCGGGCAATTCTGTTTGCCCGCCCTGTTTCTTGACCCTGCTCCCGCAGCCCCCAACAATTGCCCCGCCCGAATGGGAATGGGTTGAAAGGGGAACCCCACCCGGCGCGAACCTGGGGCTGGCGGCGCAGCCATTGGCTGAATTGTTCAATTGCAGCAAACATAAGATGGCCGCCTGGGGGACATAAGGTTGAAGAGACACCGGCCATATTACGCCCGGGAGGCGATTTTTTCCCAGGGGGGTCGGGGGTGGGGGAGAGTTCCCGGCCCCAAAGGGGATGATGGGTTTCCTTTCGTCAACCCATCCTACTTGCTACGGTCTCCGACGTAGCCCCTGCTTCTAAGCCTCCACCACCTATCATCGGGACAGACGCCCCGATCTCTAACGCCCCCTCTACTGCACTTGCTACTCCTCCGGCTAATCTTCCTGACTGGAAGGCTACATTATCCTGATTATCAACGGCTAATGCCTCGGCTTTTTGCCTATAACTGAACTCAGAAGAGAGTAAGGCAGCATCATAATTATTGGTCACCAATTCATAGGCAAACCCTTGCAGGAAATCATTGATAGGGCCACTATGGCCAGTAGGATCGCCCCCTTGTAACGGCCGATTCAAAACATAGCTGTATCGGTTCAGGCTTTGAGGATTATTTGGCCTTGGGACAATCGTATCCGCCGAGATAAAGCGGCCAAGATAAGGGCTGTAATACCGCGCGTTGTAGTCGTAAAGCCCAAAGCCCTCTTTCCGCTGGGAGGTGAAACCAAAGTCCGTCACCGCCGCGCCGTCTGCACACCGCTCCCGGCCGTAGGGCAAATACCTCGCCTCCGAGACCACCGCGCCCGTGCCGGCGGTGGTTAAAGAGGTGCTGCCCAGGCCTGTCCTGAGCAAAGCCGAAGGATGGTCGCCGTGCAGGTAGTATACCACATCCCCCTGGCGCAGTGCCACTCGCTGGCCGTTGAAGGTGTAGTACTTGCTCACTCCACTGACCTCCACCGGCCCCGCTTCGACCCCGGGCGCTGGGATTGTTCACATTGTTTACGGCTCGCACCTGGAAGGAGGAAGAAGGATGGCGAGAATCAAGAGGCCCTAAGGGATTGCCAACCCTTCAGGATTTTTTTGTGAGGGAAAAAATAGCCATTATCGCCAGGGTACTCACCACCAATGTCGCCAGCCCCAAGCCCAGCTTAAAAGACCCCGGTTGATATGCAAACCGGATCACGTGTTCCCCGGCCGGCGCAAAAACAGCCCGGCCAATATAATTGGCCCGGTAGATGGGTGTGGCTTGACCATCTATGGCGGCAATCCAGCCCGGATAGTGGGTGTCAAGCAAAACCAGGTAGCCGTCGTGAGACAGGCGGGCGGATATTTCAACCACTTGCGGATTTTCGTAGGTGATGGCGGCAACGCTTTTTTCCTGGGGGGACGCGGGAGAAGAGAGCATAGGGACCGGCCGGTCTGCTTCCAGGATAACCGTTTGGGCAGGGTCAATGGTGCGACTCTGAAAGTAACTCAACGCCTCGTCCGGAGTGTTGGCCTGGATGGCCTGATGGACAATAAAAACGCGGGGCAGCGGGTTTTTGTTTTCGTAGACAAAAGAAGCCTCGTCGCTGTAAACCAGGGGATAGGTGGCGGCCACGTCGGCCCCCATTTGGCCCAGGCTGAGCAGATAACGGGTGCCCGTTACCTGGATGGCCTGCACCGGGTGGGCTTTATGCAAAAAGGTATCATAGCGGGCCAGCAGCAAGGATGAGCCGTGCCCCCCGGCGCTGCGCGCGCGATACACCGAGGGGAAATATTGCCCCAAATGGCTCACCGTTGCCTGCTCGCTGCCCATGCCCAGGGGAAAAACGCGGGCCTGGCCCACATGGTCCAGCACAAATTGCGCCCCCCCCGATAACTGCTGCCACCATTCGGCGGGTTTGGTAGGGTTGATGGTAGTGCCGCCGGCCGCAATCAAATCCAGCGAAATGGCAATGATCAGCAAAACGCTAAAAACGCGAGCCGGTATTCGGCGCATAGCATAAAGCGTAAAAAGGACGAAGGATGTAATGAGGTTAGCGACCAGCAAAACGGCGGGTACGTGTAACCCCATCAGCCGGCGCGGCCAGAGCCGGTTTTCATAAAGGGGATTGAGGTTAAATCCATTGTTGAGAAAAGCGGAAAGGAGTTTGTGCTGCAAATGCTCGTTGTTCCAGGCCAGCAAGTTGGCCTGGAATTGCCATATTAAAATTACGCCCCCTATTAATAATAAACAGATAATGAACATTGCGGCCCAGGCGCGTCGAGATAACCCCTTTTGCCGTAGCCTTTCCAGGCCAAGCCCGGCCAAAATAGCCAGAGCCAGATTGACCGCCATCAGCCAGCGGGCTGGGATACGAAACAGGTCAAACGCCGGTAGATATTGCACCACAAACGCATACAGCGGCGTGAACCGCCCCATGGCCATTAAAATCCCGCCGAGCAGCAAAAGCCAGAAAAAGGGGACATCTCGTTGCCGGCGTTGAGACCAGCTAAAGGGGGCCAACAAGAGAGGTATCAAGCCCAGGTAAATAAAGACTTCTTGAAAAGGATCGCCCCCTTTGAAGCCGGCCACGTTGTTGCCAAAAGCGCCGGGCAGCAGCAGGTTGAGCCACATAGCCGGGACAAGCGAGGTTTTGGTGAGAAAATCCAGCCCGCGCTCTTGCGCCCGGACTGAAAGTTGTTGAAGCTCAAGCGTGGGCAGCCATTGCGGGGCCGCCAGCAGCAGGCCGCCCAAAATGGTTACGCTAAACAAGAGGCCGGTATGCAGGGCGTATCTAAAGTTATGGCGACGATGATCATCGGCCAAAAAATCGGCAATGACCCGATACGCCCCATAACCGGCCAAAATGACCAGGGTATAAAAAACAATTTGCGGCTGGGCGGTCAAAATTTGCAAGGCCAGGGGCATGCCGGCCAGCAGAGCGATGAACCACCGGCGCTGTCGCGTGGTTTGGATGGCCGCGGCCAGGATCAACGGCAGCCAAGCCGCGCCGGTCATAATATTAAGATTGGGCGTTTGGGCCATCAAAACGCCGCCAAAACCAAAGCATAGCCCGGCCACGGTTGAAGCGGCCCAACCCAGGCCCAACGAGCGAGCCAGAATAAGGGCGAACAGGGCGGCCAGGCTGAAATGGATCAGAATGAACACCGACAACTCCAGCGAGGGCGAAAGCGGGCTGAGGAACACAACGCTAAGGGGATACAACACCCCCACCTGGGTTTCGGCCAGCAGGGGAATGCCGGTGTCCTCGTAAGGGTCCCACAAGGGCACGCGCCTGGCCAGCCATTCCTCGGCGGCAAAAATGTGGCGAGGATAATGGATCCAGCTTAAATCGGTCCAATAAAGCGTTTGGTGATCAAAAATGATTTCGGGAAAGGCCAACACCGGCAGCAGCAAAAATAAGCTAACGCTCCACGTTAGCGGGTGAACAACAAGGCGTTTGAAAAAGTTTTTCAAAAAATATCTCCTGCGCCGGGTGTTTGGGCCTGGGGGCTTATTCTACCATTATTTTTTAGGAAGGAAAGATTATTGCCGATTGAGGCGGGGTGAGGTACAATTAAAAAGTATTACGCACAGGCGAGGTATTTTTTTGAGTAAAATTCAACAGGCGGACGACTTAAAAGCCGGGAGACGCTCGGCGTTTCCCACCATTTTGGGCCTGGCCGCGGTAGTGTTTGCGCTGGATCAGGCCACCAAGTTTCTGGTTTTGCAAAATCTGGCCGAGGGAGAGTCGTGGAGTTTTTTCCCGGCTATGGCCAAATTGTTTCAATTCACCCACATCACCAATACCGGGGCGGCCTTTGGCTCTTTTGCCGAGTTGGGCAATATTTTTAAATTTGTGGCTATTTTAGTCATCATTGCCATTATTGCTTTTTACCACCACCTGCCCACTGAATATATTGGCGTGCGCCTTAGCCTGGGTTTGATTTTGGGCGGCGCCATGGGCAATTTGTTGGACCGTTTTGTGCGGGTTGAGGAAACCGGGAGCAGTCTGATGCATCGTCTCCTCTTTGCCGACGGCACGGTGATTGATTTTATTGACATTGGCTTTTGGCCTATTTTTAACGTGGCCGACATGTCAATTGTGATGGGGGTTTGTGTTTTGGCCTATTATCTCTGGCATGAAGAACAGTACCAGGCCGAGAGGTTAAACCCCGAGGGAGGTCAGGCATGAGTGATTGGCAGAATGATGTTTTTGGACGCAAGACCCTCCTGGCCAGGCTTAACACTTACAGCCAAAAAGCGGGCGAGTTAGGCCGCCGGGCGCGCCAAAAGGTTTTTGGTTTTCGTTTGCGTTCAACCGCGCCAATTGACCGCTGGTCATTGCCCGTGAAACTGCGGCACGATCACCGGCTGGTGCAGCGCCAGCGCACTTTTCAACAAGGCGGAGGTCTTGGCTCCACTGTAGCCAGGTACGCGCTGAATAAAGCCCGCCGCCAGCAACAACAACTTTAGCCCTCCTATGCCCCCGGAGCAAGCTATCCAAATTCAGGTTGACCGCCCGGCCGCCCGGCTTGACCGGTTTTTGGCCGAGGCTATGCCCCATTTATCCCGCTCCCAAATTCAAAAACTTATCCGGCAAGGACAGGTTTGCCTATCCACCTCGCCCAACCGCGAATCCTGCCAGATTACTCGCCCCGGCGCCGGCGTGCAGCCGGGCCAGGTTATTACCCTGCACTTACCCCCGGCGCCAGAAAAGGACCTCCAACCGGAATTAATGCCCCTTGACATTGTATTTGAAGATGACGATTTAGTAGTGCTCAATAAACCGGCCGGACTGGTGGTGCATCCGGCCCACGGCCACGCCGCGGGCACGCTGGTTAACGCCTTGCTGGCCCGTTACCCTGATCTGGCCGGGTTGCGCGAGGCGGATGCCGGGGTCCGGCCCGGCCTGGTACACCGCCTTGACCGGGACACCTCCGGTTTGATGATTGTGGCCCGCACCCCTCAGGCGTTACAACATCTACGCCGGCAATTCAAAACTCGGGCTGTGGAAAAAACCTACCTGGCCCTGGTATTTGGCCGGCCCGAAGCGCCGGCGGGCGTGATTGACGTGCCGCTGGGCCGCGATCCTCGCCACCGGCAAAAGTTCGCTCCCCGGCCCGGCGGCAAACCCGCTCGCACTCACTACCGGCTTAGGGAGGATTTTGGCCGGTACAGCCTGTTGGAAGTGGGTCTGGAAACCGGGCGGACCCACCAGATTCGGGTGCACCTGGCCTGGCTCAAATGCCCCGTGGTGGGCGATCCGGTATACGGCCGCCAGAAGAATGCGCTGGGCCTGAAACGCCAGTTTTTACACGCCTGGCGGCTGCGGTTTGAGCATCCCCGCCGGGGAACGATGTTGCAATTAGAAGCCCCCCTGCCCGGCGATTTGCAGGCGGCGCTGGCCGGTTTGAGGTGAGTCCAACTTTATTCAACTCTCAACGCTGAAGTTTTTGGCCATGGTCACCCGTTTGTTGATGGAGGGATGGCTGTGCAGCAAAAATTCCACCCAGGCGGGCGGTTCGGCTTCGGCCAGGTTTTGGTTGGCCAACCGGGTCATGGCGTCAATAAAGGCTTGCGGTTTTTGGGTGATTTTCAGGGCGTAGGTATCGGCCTTCACCTCTCGCCAGCGCGACCAGGCGTTGCCTAGGGGCATGGTCACCAACCCAAAAACACTCAGCGCAATTATGAGCAGCGGCAGGGTGGCCGGATCCGTAATCCCGCTGTAGCCAAAAACAGCAAGGCCCCAGCGCATCACCAGATCGGCCAGCCAAAACCCGATCAGGGTCAACCCGGCTTGCACCAGAATACCCAGCGGCAGATCTTTATGAACGTGATGCCCCAACTCGTGGGCCAGCACGGTTTCAATTTCATCGGGCGAAAAGGATTCCAGCAGCGTATCGCCTATGATAATGCGGCGAGTATGGCCCAGGCCCATCAGAGCCGCATTGGCGGCCACGGTTTTACTGCTTAGATCAAAGGCATAAACCCCTTTGACGCGGTCGCCGGCTTTTTCCGCCAGCCGGGTGAGCCGGTCAACCAGGGCTTCATCCGCTAACGGTTGGTACTTATAAAACAGGGGAAAAATCAACACCGGGGCCAGATTGCCCAGAATAATGGTCAAGCCCAGCATGGCCAGCGCGGCCCACAGCCACCACGTTTGGGGCGCAATCGTGAGCAGCCAATAGATGATTTCCAGCACAATCACACCCAAAACGCCGCCAATGAGAATGCTTTTGAGTTTATCAATGAGCCAATCTTTTAGGCTTTGGGTTGACTGTTCGTATTGGTGGGGCAGCACAAAACCGCTGTAGTAGTCAAGCGGAGCAGTGAGGACGGCATAGGGCAGGCCAAAGCCCAGCGCAAACAGGGGCACGCTCAACCACGTGGCGGTGGTAACGCCCTGCACCTGATCACGCAGCCAGGGCGAGAGACCGCTGACAATCCAAAAGATCACGTAAACTGCGCCCAAAATCAGCTCTACCACAAACAAACGGCGGCTGAGGTGGGCATACTCTTTAGCCTTCTGCTGGCGCTCTTGGTCAAGCGTTACTTTTTCTTCTGGGGCCATTTAGGTTGACCTCCGGCGGGATGACGACGAACGACGGACGAGGAACGACGGATGACGAACGACGAACTTTTACTGGTCATTGTTGGTCGGCGGTCGTTCGTCGTTCGTCACTTGGGAGAGACGCCGGGCTTTGCCGTTGCCGTTGGCATGGTAGGGTTGCCATTTACTCTCATCCTGGTTGAGGCGGTGGGCGACGGCTTTGCGTTTATGGGTGCGGTCAAAGCCGCTGGGTTTGATGGCTAATTTTTCGCCGGCCAGCAGGCTTGAAACGCCTTCCTGGCCCGGTTCTGCCCGTTTTTGCAGCTTGGCTTCCCAATTTTTGATGGCTTCAGGGTCGTAGTCGGCGGCCTCGGTGTAGCTGGTGATGTAGCCCTCAAAGTTGCGCAGAACAACTTTGCCCGGACTCTGAGAGATGAGGTATTGGGGCGAGACCGGGATTTTGCCGCCGCCGCCCGGCGCGTCAATGACATAGGTGGGCACGGCAAAGCCGGTAGTGTGGCCGCGCAGCCCTTCAATAATTTCAATGCCCTTGCTCACGGTGGTCCGAAAATGACCGGCCCCGGCCACCAGGTCGCATTGGTATAAATAATAGGGCCGCACCCGCATTTGCACCAATTGGTGCACCAGTTCCCGCTGAATATGCACCGAGTCGTTAATCCCGGCCAAAAGCACGCTCTGGTTGCCCAGGGGAACCCCGGCCCGACTCAAGGTGTCGCAAGCCCGGTATAGCTCCGGGGTGATTTCTTTGGGATGGTTAACGTGAATATTGAGCCAGAGCGGGTGGTATTTGGCCAGGGTTTCGCCCAACTCTGCGGTGATACGCTGGGGCAGGAAAACCGGCACCCGGCTGCCAAGGCGAATAATTTCCAGGTGTTCAATTTGGCGGAGTTCGTTGAGCAGGTAATCCAGCAGCCGGGGAGCAAGGGTTAGCGGATCGCCGCCGGAAAGCAGCACATCGCGCACTTGCGGCGTGCGGCGGAGATAGTCAAGTTGTAACTCAAATTCGGTTTTGCTGAAGGTAGCTGCCGCGTCTCCCACAATGCGGCTGCGGGTGCAGTAACGGCAATAGCTGGCGCATTGGGTGGTAATCAGCATTAATACCCGGTCCGGGTAACGATGCACCAGCCCCGGCACCGGGCTGTGGCGGTCTTCCGCCAGGCTGTCTTTCATCATGCTTTCAAAAGCTTGCAATTCCCGGCCTTTGGGAATAATCTGCTGCCGGATGGGGCACATGGGGTCATCGGGGTCAATCAGGCTGGCAAAGTAGGGGGTAATGTCGAGGCGGAATTTGTTGTCGGCGCAAATACCTTCAATTTCCTCCGGCGTTAACTTGATAAAGGTTTCCAGGATTTCAAAATCATTCACGCGATGGCTCAATTGCCAGCGCCAGTCGTTCCATTTTTCATCCGGCACATCGGACCAGATGTGAGCGCGAGGGGTGGTCCCCCTGGCCCATGCCTGGGTTAATTTTGACATAGTGGTTCTCCCTGTTTTACAATAATTTCATTGTTACTGCTCAGGCCGGGTCAAATAACCGGCAATAAACGACCGACGACAAACGACCGACGACAAACGACCGAAGAAGAGTCTATTTGGTCGTTCGTCCATCGTCGTTCGTCTGGGACAGTAACCTTTTACCAATTACAACAATTCTCATAAGATATTGTACTTCTTCCCTGGGCCAATGTCAATACTGTTTTTGTAAAAATTGCGCCAAATATAAAAAATTACGCAAAAAATTGTAAAAAATAGAGATTTTGTGATATAATTTTTTGTAGAAAATCAATAAAAGCACAAAAATATGTAAAATCTGAGGTGCTATTTGTATAAATTAGATAAGTTGGATAAACAAATCTTAAATATCTTGCAAGAGGATGGACGGGCTTCGCACGTAAACATTGCCAGGCAGTTGGGCGTGGGCCATACCCGGGTGCGAGACCGGGTTTTGCGCCTGGAGCAAGCCGGCGTGATCAAGGGGTATCGCGTCGTGATTGACCCGGCCGTGTTGGGGCAAGGGGTGTTTTGTATTGTGCAGCTCAAAGTTGACCAGCAGTTTGATTTTGACGAGTTGGTTAAGGATATTTTGGAAATTGAGGAAGTGGTGGATGTGGCCAACGTGACCGGCGAGGTTGACGCGCACATCCGGGTGTGGGCCAGGGATGTGGCTCATTTGCGGGAGATTTTATATAACAAATTGAGCGTGCTGCCCGCCCACAAAAACACCAATTCCACCATTGTGCTCAAACATTGGCGAAAACCGTTGGGGCTGGGGGCATAGGTTTATTTGTTATTTTTTGTTTCAGCGGAACCGGCCTGTGCATATATCCGCCGGGCCATGGTTAAGGCCGCTTCTGGCCGGGCCAGGCCGGCGGCATTGTGGGTCATTTGGGCCAGGCTGGAGTTATCCGGTTTCAGCCACTCCCTTAATTGTTCGGCAATTTTTTCCGGTTCCGGCACGTAAACCCCGGCGTGGTGCTGAACCACATAATGCACATTGCCTTCTTCTTGCCCCGGAATGTAGTCAAAAAGAATAAGGGGCAGTTTGGCCACAAAGGCTTCGCTGATGCTGCCGGGGCCGGCTTTGCTAATAAAAACGTCGGCTGCGCCCATTAGCTCTGGTAAATTGTTGACAAAGCCGTAAATAGTGGTGGGGATTTCCCAGCGGACCGCTTCCAGCTTTTTTTGCAAGGATCGGTTCCGCCCGGCCACAACAATAAGTTGGGCCGGGGCCACGCGCCGGGCGATACATCGCGCAATTTCAAATACAGGCCCGTAACCTTCTCCTCCCCCCACCAACAACACCGCGGGCCGGTCCAAATCAAGGCCCAATTTGCGCCGCAAATGGGTTTTTTCGCCAATGCCGCCGGCAAATTTTAGGGCAACGGGCTGGCCAACCACTTCTACCCTTTCCGGCGGAATTCCCAAGCTGATGGCCTGTTGGCCGGCCGGTTCTGTGGAAACCAGGCAGAGGGTGGTTTGAGGGTGATACCATGTATGGTAGCCATGCACCATGTCGGTTACAACGGTGATAAAGGGCAGGTCAAGTTTGGCTCGTTTCAGGACAAGCAGGGGCAGCAGGGTTATCAGGGGATGGACGGAGACGATGACATCGGGCCGATAAGCCTGAAAGAGTTTTAATAAACCAGGGGCCACCAGGGGATAGGCTAATTTGAGGCACGTATCAACCAGGTTCGGTTTTTTTTCTAGCAACCAAAAAAATTTCCACAGCCACACGGCCTTATTAACAATCCAACCATAGCTATAGCTGGACCAATTGACCGGCCAGGCTACGTGATCCCGCCAGGCATCAACAATGTCAACCGTTACGGCATCGCCGTAAAGGTAAGTTAATGCCTCCGCAATAGCGTTGGCCGCGGTTTGGTGGCCGCCGCCTGTATTTGACATCAAGATGAGCACCCGTTTGGCGTTGCCGGGGATATTTGGCCGGTGGTTTAATGCTATCATTTTTTTAAGGGTCTTCATGGCAGGGTAAGCGGCGGCGTTTTTGGCCCCCGTTCCAAAAATGTTTTGACCTGTTTAATGAATTTGCCCCGGGGAATTAATACTTTGTGTTTGCACGTCAGGCAGACCAGGCCAATATCCGTGCCCAGGCGAACCACGCGCCAATCGGTGCCGCCGCAGGGATGGGGTTTTTTCATTCTGACAATATCGTCTAAACGAATGTCGGTTGGGTCCATCATCAATTTATCACGCCGGGGTTAGGAACATGTAAAGGCAACGTGAAAACTTTGTTAAATTTATACGCCCGCCTCTGTCTTTTGGCCGACCGCAGGGTCCAGGCTGGGTTCTGCGCCGGCGCTGCCAAAAAGCAGCTTATGCCAGAGGGCTATGGTCAAGATACCCAAAGTTACGCCAAACCACAACGTAAAAAAGCGAATCAACAGCGTGGCCGTAACCGCCGCAGTTTCCGGCAGATGCGTCAGGGTTTGTAACAACACGGTCATGGTGGCCTCGGCAGCGCCCAGGCCGCCGGGCAGGGTTGACGCCCCGCCCAAAATCGAGCCGAGGGCCAGGATGAAAATAGCAATCAGGGCCAGGTCAAAGGAGCCGGGCGCGTCCAGTCCCCGCAACACCAGGTAAAAGGCTAGACCTTCCGCCGACCAGGAAACCAGGCCGATGCTCGTACCCATCATCAAGTTTTTAAAACGGAGCAACTCAAAAGTGCTTTCGTAGAGGGTGCGCAGCGGCCGAACAAAATTTCCCCCTCCCGGCAACCGCTCGCCGAGCCGCAAGAGCCACAGGGCCAGGGGGCGAATCTGGCTAATGATAACCGCCAGCAGCAGCCCGGCCAAAATAGACAGCACGGCGGGCCGGTACTGGGGGTAAACTAACGCGCCCAACAGGGCCAAAATAGCCATGGCCAGGGCGTCGGCCATCCGGTCAATGATGGTGGCGGGGGCGGTTTGAGCCGGGTTGGCCTGGGCAATATTTTTGAGCCAGAGCACGCGAACCAGTTCGCCCACTTTGCCGGGGGTGATGGTTAAGGCAAAACCGCCAATAAAAACCCGCAGGCTGGCCCCAAACGAGATGCGCTTGAGGCCAATTTGGCGCAGGTAATAGTGAAAACGCACCCCGCGCAGCAGATAATTAAACATTGTCAGCCCCAGGATAAAGGGGAGCAGCCTCCAGCGAAAACTCTGGAGCAACTGGCCCACGGCCTTGATGTCGCCATACAACATCAGGCCCAGGAACACGGCAAAACCCAGGGCCAGGCCAATGGCAAATTTGCGATATAGCTTGTTCAAATTGGTTGGCCTCCCAATCCGGGCAAAGATTATATCAGATGAACTTAATTGGAGCAATGGGGCGTATGGCAGATGGGGCGGGCAAATTAGACGAGGAGAATATTCATGCCGATAATAAATACAGAATTTTTTGACGATCCGATCAAGGTAATTTGTTCCATAGATGAGCAGGGCCAAATTAATCTGAAAAATCTTACCTGGAAAGAAAGACCATACACCATTGTGGCCGTAGGTCGCCAGTGGGATGAAGACGACGGCCGCCACGTGATGGCCGAGGCCGGGGACAGGACCCGCTTTGAGTTGTTGTTGCGCCGCACAGATTTAACCTGGCGGGTTAGAAAAGTGTGGCGGGCGCAAATGTTTGCCTAAGGGGAGGCGAAGGCTTACCTACAAGTTTTTATTAGTTTGTGCGTTTGATTTGTTCAATAGCCCAGGCCGCGTGTTCCCGGATGAGCGGCTCGGCGTCGTGGGTGGCGGCTTGCTCTAAAACCGACAAGGCAGCGGGATTGCCCGCGTTGCCTAGGGCCACCGCCACGTTGCGCAGAAAACCGCGTCGTTTGGCGCGTTTGACCGGACTGTCCTGGAAACGGGCTTGAAAAGCGGCTTCGTCCATGGCCATCAAATCCACCAGTTTTGGCGCCGCCCATTCAGGATCGAACTTAAGAAAATCCTGGCGGCCGGGCCGGGCGTAACGCCGCACCCAGGGACAAATCTCCTGGCAGGCGTCGCAGCCAAAAATCCAATTGCCCAGCCGGGAACGCAGCTCCAGCGGAATGGAGCCTTTCAGTTCAATGGTCAAATAGGAGATGCAGCGATTGCTGTTTAAAATGTAAGGCGCGGGAAAGGCGCGCGTGGGGCAAATTTCCAGGCAGCGCGTACACCGGCCGCAGTCGCCCCTTCGTTTGGTCTTGTCTGAGGAGCCAAAATGGCAACCGGCTCCACCGTCAAGGGCCGGTTCGTCATGCTCCAATTCCAGATCAAGCAAAATTTCAGCCAAAAAGAGATAAGAACCCAATGGCGGATGAATTAGCAGCGTATTTTTGCCGATGAAACCCAGGCCGGCCTGGGCGGCGAAATCTCGTTCCAATACCGGGCCGGTGTCAACGTAGGCCCGCTGTTCAAGCGAACGATCCGCTTCTTTGGCCACAAATTCGGCCAATTCACGGAGGCGGGGCAGCAGTATGTCGTGATAATCCACCCCCCAGGCGTAACGGGCAATGCGCCCCCGCATGGGGTCGTTCCACAGCTCCGGCGGGGGGTTGAGCGTAAAATAGGAAAGGCCCACCACAATCACAGATTGGGCGCCGGGCAGTACCCGGCGAGGGTCTTCGCGCCGGTGAGGGTCTCGGGCCAGCCAGGACATATCGGCGGCGTACCCCCGGGCCAGCCAGCGGCGATAGGCGGCGGCGTGGGGGGCGCGTTGGGCGGGAGCGATGCCGATGAGGTCAAACCCCAGGTGATACGCTTTTTCTTTGATGTGTTGGGTGAGAGTCATTGTTGAACCATAAAAAACGGCCTCCGCCTTTGAGGAGGCCGTTTTGTTTGCCAATAAAAACTACCGGCCGTTGCCCGCCGAAAAATTCTGGCCCAGGTAGCGCACCACCGAACGGAAGGAGATCACGCTTTCCACCCTGCCCGCGCTATCTACAATGGGAATATGGCGGAAGTTGTGCAGGGCCATCAGGTGGAGGGCCTGGGCAATGGTGGCCTGGCCGGTGAGGGTGGTTACGGAAGCGGTCATATAATCTTTAACTTTTTCTTCAGCCAGGTGTTCCACTTGACAGGCTACTTTGGCCAAAACGTCGCCATCGGTGAAAACGCCCACCAGTTTGTCGTTGTTGTCCAGCAGGGCCATAAAGCCCACGTTTGATTTTTTCAGCCGGGCCACAGCTTCGGCCAACGAGATAGTGACGGGGGCGGTGAGCGGTGGGGGCGGGTCGAGATCGGCCAACGTATCGGTTAAGAGCGAGGGCTTGGCGGGGGTAAGGCCCCCTTCCTCGTGGAAAACGACGCCGGGGTATGCCTCGTCGAACTCGCCGGGGGGGGGGCTGTCTTCGCCAGCCTGGTGGCCGTTGCCGCGTTCGGCATCGGGAAAAACTTCCCAGGTATCGGCGGCGTGGTAAAGTTTACGCAAATCGCCTTTGCCTCTGCGTTTGATGGCTTCATCAATCTGTCGCATCACGCCCACCTCATAGATCGGCTCTTCTACTGCCCGAAAAACGCCAATGGGCTCGGGAAAGTCCGGCTGCCGCATCCGGCTCAACATATAGGCCAGGCTGGAAGGGGCGCGTTCATTATGGTAGAGCAGGTCGGCTTCGGCTACGTTGGCCAGGGAAACAATTTCAGGTTCCAAATAACCACTCAAGCGGATGCCCTTATCTTTATCTTTGCCAAAAATCATCGGTTTGCCGTCTTCCAGCATCAGAATATTTTCGTCTTTGGTGTTGCGGTCGGTGGCATAAGACCACGTGCCATCATTGAAGATGACGCAGTTTTGGTAGACTTCAACAAAGGAGGTGCCTTTATGCTCGGCGGCGCGTTTGAAGATTTCGGCCATGTGCTGAACGTGCGAGTCAACGGTGCGGGCCACAAAGGTAGCTTCTGCGCCAATAACCACCGAGGTAGGGTTAAAAGAGTGTTCAACCGTGCCCAAGGGCGAGGATTTGGTTTTGGTGCCGCGCAGCGACGTGGGTGAATACTGCCCTTTGGTGAGGCCATAGATGCGGTTGTTGAACAGGATGATGTTAAGGTCAACATTGCGGCGCACAACGTGCAACAGATGATTGCCGCCAATGGAGAGGCCGTCCCCATCGCCCGTAATCACCCACACGCTCAGGTTGGGGTTGGCAATTTTGAGGCCGGTGGCCAGGGTGGGCGCGCGCCCGTGAATGCTGTGGATGCCGTAGGTATTCATGTAATAGGGAAAACGGCTGGAGCAGCCAATGCCGGAGATGAAGACAAATTTTTCCCGGGGGATGCCCAGTTCGGGCAGCACTTTTTGCATCTGGGCCAGAATGGCATAATCGCCGCAGCCGGGGCACCAGCGCACGGTTTGATCGGAAACAAAATCTTTGCGGGTTAATTCAATGGTTTCGCTCATCGTACTCTCCGTCAGGCCAACATTGATTCAATTTTTAACAGGATTTCTTTAATGGCAAAAGGCCGGCCTTGCACTTTGGAGAAGGGGATAAAATTGTGCGTGCCGTATTTGCCCCTGAGCAGAATGATCAACTGGCCCATGTTCATTTCTGGAACCAGGATGCGCTCAAAGCGGGTAAGAATGTCGCCCAGGTTGCGGGGGAAGGGATTGATGTGGCGAATATGGGCGTGTGAAACCGGCTGGCCCCGTTTTTGCAGGCGCAAAACCGCGGACCGAACCGCGCCAAAGGTGCTGCCCCAGCTCACCACCAGCAGGTCGCCGCTCTGGGCCCCCAAAACCGGCTGTTCCGGGATAAAGTTGACCAGGCGGGCCACTTTGGCGGCGCGTTCTTCTACCATTTGTTCATTTTCGCTGGGCACGTAAGAAACACTGCCTGTTTCCGGCTGTTTGGCCAGGCCGCCCAGGCGATGTTCCAGGCCCGGCGTGCCGGGAATGGCCCAGGGCCGGCCCAGGGTTTGGGGGTCTCGTTTGTAGGGTTTAAAGCCATTGCTGCCGTTGCTGGAAGCGGTAGGATGTTTGACCTTAATCGGCTCGATCTCGTCCGGGTTGGGGATGAGCCAGGGTTCGGCGCTGTTGCCCAGGTAGCCGTCGCTTAAAATAAATACCGGGCTGCTGATCCGCACGGCCAACCGGAAGGCTTCAATGGCTGTTTCAAAGCAGTTGGCCGGCGAACAGGGGGCCAGGATGGGAATGGGGCTTTCGCCGTTGCGGCCATACATGGCTTGCAGCAAGTCGGACTGTTCGGTTTTGGTGGGCAAGCCGGTGCTGGGGCCGCCGCGCTGCACGTTAATAATCACCAGGGGCAGTTCCAGCATCAGGGCCAGGTTAATGGCCTCGCTTTTTAGGGCCACTCCGGGGCCGCTGGTACCGGTGGCGGCGAACGCGCCGCCAAAAGCCGCCCCAATCACGGAGCCTATGGCTGCAATTTCGTCTTCGGCCTGAAAAGTGCGGACGTCGAAATGTTTCAGGCCGGCCAGGGTGTGCAGAATGTCGCTGGCGGGGGTGATGGGGTATGAGCCGTAAAACAAGGGTTTGTTTGCTTTTATGGCGGCTGTCACCAGGCCCATGGCCATGGCTTCATTCCCCGTTATTTTGCGGTAAACACCCGGGGACAGATGGGCCCGGCTGATGCGGTAACGGGTCTGGAAGGCTTCGGTGTTGTGGCCCACGCTATAGCCGGCCCTGAGCGCGGTTTGGTTGGCTTTTACCAGGGCCGGATTTTTGGCAAATTTTTTGGCAATATAGTTCATTGAGGTGTCTAACGAGCGATCATAAATCCAAAAGGTCAGGCCCAGGGCAAAAAAATTCTTGCAGCGGTCAATGTCTTTGGCGCTCAGGCCCTCAATGCCTTCCAGGGCGTGGCGGTTGAGGGTGGTAATGGGCAGTTTATGCACCTCGTAACCTTTCAGGCTGCGGTCTTCCAGGGGATTGCGCTGGTAGTTGGCTTTTTTGAGATTGGCTTCGGTAAAGGCGTCGGTGTTGATGATAATTTTGCCGCCGGGGTCCAGATCGGGCAGGTTGGCTTTAAGGGCGGCGGGATTCATGGCCACCAGCACGCGGGGCGCGTCGCCGGGGGTGAGGATCTCTTCACTGGAAAAATTCACCTGAAAGCCGCTGACTCCGGCCAGCGTGCCGGCCGGGGCGCGGATTTCGGCAGGGAAGTCGGGCATGGTGCTGATGTCGTTGCCAAACACGGCGTTGGTATCGGTAAATTGGGTGCCGGTCAGTTGCATGCCATCGCCGGAGTCGCCGGCAAAGCGGATGGTAATTGATTCTACGTCTTCAAATTCCATGTGTTTAAAGTCTGCCATTTTTTCTTGCCTCTCTTTACTCCCTTAAGCGCCAATCCGTTGCCGGGTCGCTTGTTCCGGGTTGGGCGGCAGATTATAAACCGACTCTGGAAAACGGTCGCTCAAATATTTGATGATGGCCTGGTGGGTTAAATTGCCAATCACTTTGCCCTCATCGTCCAAAACGGGCACGTTGCGAAAATGTTTAAAGTCCATTAACGCCAGGGCCATATCGGCCCGATCTTTGGCTTGGACGGTCAGCGGAGTGGATGTCATCAGGTCGTCAATGGGCAAGTCCCAGGTTTCACGGGCGTCAACCACTTTGCGTAAAATATCCCGGTCGGTAAAAATGCCAACCAGCTCTCCTTCGTCAACAATAATGGCGCAGTGTCGGTTTTCGACCCGCATTTTTTCAACGGTTTTTTTAACCGACGTGCCAATCTCAACCGTAGTAAAGTTTTTTAGGTCAAGGTGTTGGACTTGTTCTAATTGTAAATCCTGCTCAAGGCTCATGGTGTCTCCTTTACTGCTAATTTTTATAAAAACCATTATAAATATTTTAGCCGGGTTTTTAGGAAATTAAAATAGGGCGGGCAATAAAAAAACCCCACCGGCCCACCAGGTGAGGATCATCGTTTAGGGCTATCATCAACGCTGATAATTGGGCCACATTTTTTTGACTGTATAGCATTATACCCGAAGCGGCGGTTAAGTCAAAGTGTTCTAAAATGGGTTAGCCGGAAAGGCGGGTGGGGCGGCAAAATTAAGAACTTTGTCCAATACTCGGTTGCGCTATTTTATGGTACAATGAGGCCGGTTGTGCAAAACAACTTATCGGGTTTTGTTTCGTAGTATTAGCGAGGAGCCGTAGCGATGAACCGACATTTTGTAATTCCCTTAGCCTTGCTGTTAATGGTTTGGGGCCTGTTGCCTGCTTGTGGGGGAAGCGCGCCTGCCGTCGCCCCGAAATCGGCTTTGCAGGTTGGCGTGGTGCTGGGCGTGGGGGGGGAAAATGATAAATCGTTCAACGAATATACCCTGAAAGGAGCCAGGCAGGCGGCGGAACAGGCCGGCCTGGCCTTTGAGTATGTGGTCACCGACTCAATTGACGATTACGAACGTAACGTGATGAACATGGCCGGTAAGGCGGACTTGGTGATTACGCCCGGCTACCTTTTTACCGAAGTCACGGCCAAAGCGGCGCGCGATCACCCCCACGTTCATTTTGTGATTGTGGACGTGCCTTATTTCCCGGGGCAGGGCTGCCCGGAAACGGTTGAAGATTGTTATTCGGCCGAGGGCGGGCTGACCAATGTAACCAGCCTGGTTTTTGCCGAAGACCAGATGGGCTATTTGGCCGGGGTTTTGGCGGCCTGTATGAGTCAAACGGGGGTGATTGCCAGCGTGTCCGGCATGGAAATTCCGCCGGTGGCGCGCCTGGTTACCGGCTACCGGCAGGGGGCCAAATCGGTTAACCGGGAGATAGTGGTGTTAAATCAATATGTGCCCAACTTTGACGACCTACCCACCGGCAAGCTGGTGGGCCAGGATTTTATTAATCAAGGGGCGGATGTTATCGCCGGTTTTGGCGGCAATACCGGCAACGGGGGGTTGTTGGCTGCTTATGAAGCCGGCATTATGGCCATTGGGGTTGATGTGGACCAATACTTCACCTACCCTGAAGTGCGAAGCGTTTTACTCACCAGTACGGCCAAATTTGTTGATGTGGCCGTGGCCGACGTGGTTATCCAATTTGCCAAAGGAGAACTGGCGGCCGGGATTCAGTCAAAAACGCTGGCTACCGGGGGCGTGGGCTTAACGCCTTATCACGCCTGGCAGGAAAAGATCATTGCCGCAGGATGCGCGGAAAAAGTGGAGGCCGCTATGACGGCCATCAGGGCTGATCCAACAGTGACCGGTGTAAAATGAAACTTACCCAACAGAAATTATTTTGGTCTACCAACCTCTTCTCCGGTTTGCTGCTATGCGTCATTACCATTTTTTTAGGGTTGACTTATAACCAAACCGGCCAATGGCCGGCCCTGGCCCTGGCCGGGATAACGGGCACGGTGGTGTTGGCGTATGGCGTGGCCGCCTGGGTGGTTTTTACTCAAAAACGCTTGCAAACCGGTTTAGGGCTGGTGATGGCCGTGCAGATTATGGGCGTGATGCTGGCGCCTCTCTTTGTGGCCGATTTTTGGTTGATCGGCTTGATCATTATGGCTACCGTTCCCCTGAAAACGGGCATAGCGGGCAAGTTGCAGCAAATGCCCAGGTTTGTTATTCTGGCCTTGCTCGCGGCTTCTCTGATGATTGGGCTTGATCTCCTGGCCCTGCCCAACCGTTTGCTGATTCTCACCACCCTGCCCCAAACCCATTATCTGGTGATCGTGACAGGCGGCGTGCTTTATCTGGCCGGTTTGATCTTTTTATTGTGGTTTGTCCGGTTGCGGCCCCAGGCGTGTTGTTATGTTCGGCCCAATTTGACCACCCAGTTGTCGCTATTGGTTACGGCTATTTTGGCCCTGTCCATTTTGGTTATCACCGGGGTGTTGATCGTCCAGATTCACGATATCCAAATCAAAAAAGTGGGCCAAACCTTTCAAACCACGGCCGAGGTTGAAGCGGAACGGGTAGGCAATATTTTGGAACGGCAGATCATTGACCTGGCCAACCTGGGCCAATCCCCCGACATCCTGAACCGGGTTGAGGAGGTGTGGGCCGGTTATCCCGGCAATGACAAAACGTTAATTCGTTCGTATCTTTGGACCCAGGAAAATCGCTGGCGACACGCCGCGGAAAATGACGAGTTTGTGCTGCAATACCGCACCGGCCCGGCCGTTATGGCCCTCACCGCGTTTCGGGGCAGCCATAATTCGCACAAAAATTTGTTTGTTACCGATCAGGTGGGCGGCCTGGTGGCCGCGCACGGGGAGAAGCCGGAAAAACTTTTTTATGGCGACGACGATTGGTGGCAGACGGTGTGGGACCTGACCCAGGACGGGGTTTACCTGGGCCGCTTGACCCATGATCCGGCCACGCAAAAAGTTTCCATCTTTATGGCCGTGCGCATTGTTAGCCCCAAAACGTACCAACCAATTGAGGCCCTGGCCTCAACGTATGATTTGCAATCCATTCAGCAGATTATTGCCCTGGCCAATGAAAACGCTTCCCACAAGGTCAGGCTGCTGGCTGCGGACGGCGTTGTTTTGGCCGGTCCCACCAAAACCGAAATTGGCCAACCCGCCCCGCCGTTGTTCAAGGATATTTTATCGGCGCAGGCCGACCGGGCCGGGCCGCCCTCCGGTTGGTTGTTAGAGAAACCGGGCCAAACCGTTTTGGCCTATTCCCGCCTGAACAGCACCAGCCAAAGCAATCTGGACCGGATTCGCAGTTTGGGCTGGACTGTGCTGGTTAGCGATAGCCAGGCCCACGCCCTGGCCGAAGTCAACCGCTCCACCGAAATAGCCACTTTGGTGGCCCTGCTGGCCCTGGCCGGCATCATCATTGTGGCCAATACCATGGCCAAAATCATCACCCGGCCGGTGGAGGATTTAACGGCTACGGCCAGAGAAATCAATGAGGGTAATCTTGACGCCCAGGCCCGGCCCGCCGGCCCCCAGGAGTTGGTGACCCTGGCCGAAACCTTCAACAGCTTGACCGCCAACCTTAATACTTACATTACCAATTTGCGGCAGAGTGAAAAGAAATACCGCGCTCTTTTTGAAGATTCCAAAGACGCCATTTACCTGACCGACCCCACCGGCCACATTATTGACGTGAACCCGGCCGGTTTGAGTTTGTTTGGCTACACTGAGGCAGAAACCCAGCGCGGCAACGTATTTCACGTTTACGCCAATCCCGACGACCGGCTCAGATTTCAACAGGAGATGGAGCTTCATGGTTCGGTGAAGGATTTTGAAGTAAAACTCCGCCGTAAGGATAACGCCGAAATAGATGGTCTGGTTACCGCCACCCTGCGCCAGGCCGAGGATGGGACCATTTTGGGTTACCAGGGCATCATCCGGGATATAACCGCCCAAAAACAGGCTGAAAAAGAGCGCTTGCAGCTCTCGGCCATTCAGCGCGAACTGGACATGGCCCGCAATATTCAAGTGAGCCTGCTGCCGCCCCCTCAGCCGGTGTGGGGCGGCCCGGACGTGGTCTGTTACAGCAAACCGGCCCAGGAAGTGGGGGGCGATTTTTACGCTTATCACGCCCTTGACGACAAACCGTTGGCTGGCGGTAAAACGGCCGGCGGTTTTGCCCTGGTAGTTGGCGACATCTCGGGGAAGGGCATGCCCGCGGCGTTGCTGATGGCCGTCAGCCTGGCTTCGGTGCAAACCGTGATTAACCAATCCTTTTCCCCGGGCGAATTGCTGGCCCATCTCGACCGGGTGCTGGCCCACTACACCCAAACCACGCGCCAAAATTGCGCGTTGTGTTACGTGGAATTTAAACCCGCCGGTAACGGCCAACCGGGGCGAATTTTGCATGCGGCTAACGCCGGCGGCGTTCTGCCGATCATTCGCCGGGGCAACGGCGCGGTGGAATGGGTTGAGGTCGGCGGGCTGCCGTTGGGCGTGGGTTTAGGGGCGGAAAGCGGCTACCAGGAAGTTACGCTGCCCCTGGCCCCGGGCGATCTGGTTATTTTGACCAGCGACGGCGTTATTGAGGCCATGAACCAGACCGGCGAAATTTTTGGCTTTGAGCGGTTAGAGCAGGCCGTCGCCGCCGGCCCCGCCCTCAGCGCCGAAACAATGCTGGGCCATTTGAAACGCCAGGTAACCGCCTTTGTTGGCCCCACCGAGCCGCATGATGATTTGACCCTGGTGGTGGTGCGGGTGTGAGAAAGAATTTGGATTTTCAGCCGGTAGGGACAAGACATTGTCCTGTGTCCCTACCAAAAACATTAACTGAACAACTATAGGGGCAAAGAACCCGGTGACGCGACGTCCTCCCCTGTATTGGCTAATGGCTTTCTTGAAGCCTCCCTGCGTCCTCTATGTTTGACCCTGCGCTTGTGCGGGCGGTTCTGATGGGCTGAAGCTGCCAGTAGGTTAAGGAACGCCACAACCATTCCGCCGGGCCAAAATGATAATACCGCAGCCACAAGGGGGAAATGATTAATTGGAACGTCCATACTCCCAGCACCAGCAAAATCTGCCCGCTGCGCTCTACCCGGCCAAATAACCCCAGGCCGTGGCCGTAAAAAATGGTGGTGCAGATGATGGTTTGCAGCAAATAATTGGTCAGAGCCATGCGCCCCACTGCGCCCAGAACGCCGGTGAGAGGGGTCAAATTTGGCCATTTGCAGAGTAGCATCACCAAACTCACGTAGCCCAGCGACACCGGCAGACTACCCCAATAATTGAATTGTGAGCCAAAGAACCGGGCGTAATCCATGGACCAATTGACGGCAAAATTTTGGCCAACGCCATAAATAACCGGGGGCAGGCCCAGGCCAAAACCAACCAGGAGCAGCAGACCATAAAAGCGCGTGGAGCGCGCGGCGGTCAGCACGCCCCATTTGAATAAGGCCATCCCCACCAGCATCAGCCCCCCGGCGCGCCACATGTTAAAAATCAAAAAGACAAGCGTTTGAAACGTCAAAGAGGAGGGAATACGCAACGTCATTTGGGTCAGCCAGCCGCTTTGATAAACGGCCAACTCGTGGCTGATCATTTCGGGGGGCGGCTGCCAGCTCAGTTGCATCCCGGCGTAGGCTTCGGGCGGCATATAGGCCAGGGAAAATCCAAAAAAGAGATACAACAGAGAGCCAACGGCCACCACGGCCAGCCCCAAAATCAACAAAACAGGAGCCGACCATTTTCGGCACAACACCACCACCAGGGCGCAGAGAGCGTAAGAAACCAGCACGTCGCCATACCACAGCAGGTAAGCGTGCAGCAACCCGATGACCAGGAGCCAGAACGTGCGGCGATAATGCCACGGCAGGGGCCGGCGCTCCTTGCTTTCCAGCCTGGCCGTAAAAAGCACAATCCCCGCCCCAAAAAGGGCGGCAAAAATGGTCATGAATTTTTGCTCGGCCAGGGTGTGGCTGAGTATCCACACCCATTTGTTGAGGCCGGTTAAATTGCCGTAAGCTGCCGGGTTGAGATAGGCGGCTTCAGGCATGGCAAAACTCTGGATATTCATGATCAGAATACCCAGAATGGCGAACCCTCGGAGCGCATCCAACGCCATAATGCGTTCCGAAGGTCGGGTAGGTTGGGTTATTTGTGTTTGTGACATTTTTTCTCCTCTTTAAGTTGTTTTATTCTTCTAAACCTAAGCCCTCTGGCGGCAGCCATTCCGGCCAGTCGGCGCACCAGGGTGGAACAGATACCTGCTGCACCCGGTCGTTCATAGGGATGTAGGCTTTTAAATCAAGCAGCGGCGTGCCGTCAAAGGCTTCAATGTTGGCAATTTCAACCAGGCCCTGTTGATGGTCAACCTTGAGGATTTGGGCCGTGGTCAACGCCAGGGGGTTGGGCCGAACCGGCGAACGGCAGGCAAACACGCCTAAAACCGGGGCTTCGTAAGGCGCTTGGTCGCTTTGAGTGACTTGCCTGAACATGTCGTCGTCAAATTCGCTGAACCACCAGAATACCTGCACGTGGCTGAAATGCTCTAATTCCTTGAGCGCGGGCACATAAGGCTCCAGGATTTCTAAAAATGTTTTGCCGTTGTTCCGGCGCACGTAGCCGATGGGAGAAATATTAAAGGTTTCGGTTTTTGAGTTGTTTGTTTGATGATCCATTGTTTCCTCCATAGTGATTAATTTGAATAGTGAATGACCAATGACGACCAACGACCAATGAATAATCTTTTGATCCATCGTCCATCGTCTTTCGTCCATCGTCCATCGTCCTTCGTTGTTTATCTATCTTACCAAATCCACTCTTTCCTGTCTTGATATTATTTGCTAAAATAGGGCCATAATTGCCCCAAATATAACGGGTCTTTGACATGATTTGCGCCGGGCCATTTTCCGGCAGCGAGGCATAAGATAATGGAACCAACAATCGTTGAAAAAGGACAGATCATCCTGCTGGGGTTTAGTTTTTATGGGGACCCCTTTACCAGTCCGGGCTGGACGGAGGGAAATGAGATCAGCCGGCTCTGGCATCGGTTTGAGGATTTTTTGAATCGCAATCGTGACCGGCTAAAGAATGTCAAACATGCCGGGGTCGGCTACGAGGTATGGGGCATGACTGGAGAAAGCGAAACCCAGGGGCAATTTGACATTTTTGCGGGGATAGAGCTGGCCAATTTAGAGGATGTGCCGGTAGAAGCCCTGATCAAAATTTTGCCGCCCACGGCCTACGCGGTTTTTACTCTGAAAGGATCGCTCATTAACTCTGATTGGTCTCGTTTGATTTACCAGGAGTGGCTGCCCAACTCAGGGTATGAAGAAGCTTATCGTTTTAATTTTCAACGGTACGATCAGCGTTTTAAGGGAGTTGACAAACTGACAGAGTCGGAGTTGGATGTTTACGTGCCCATCAGACCGGCGGGCAGTAACGGTCAGGCTGCCCAGGCATAAGGAATGAGGATGGTCAATGTCGCATATCGCCTCAATGGTCCAGGCCATTGACTTTATCGAAAACAATCTCAAAGAAGCCATCACCATTGCCGACGTGGCCGAAGCGGTCTCTTCCTCGCTGTATCATTTTTGCCGCATGTTCAATCGGTTTGTGCATCATACCCCATATGATTACCTGATCCGTCGCCGGCTTTCGGAGTCGGCCCGCGAGTTGCTTGAAACCGATAAAAAGATCATTGACATTGCCCTTGACTATCAATTCAATAACCCCGAAACATTTTCCCGCGCTTTTAAACGCATGTTTGACATGCAGCCCAACCAGTGGAAAAGGCAAAACAATATAGGCCGGCGTTTTTTACTGCCCCGGCTCACCGCAGTGTATCTGCAACACATCAACAAAGGGGATTATTTAAAACCCGTATTGGTTAAAAAGGAGGCTTTTTGCCTGGCCGGGGTGATGACCCTGGTGGTGGATGAACAACCGGATATTTCGGCGCTCTGGAAAATTTTTAAGCAGGAATTAGCCGGGCTGGCCGACAAAGTGAAGCCCCAAAAATATTATGGGCTGACCAGCTACCCCCAAGATACAGAAACAGGCGGTTATTTTTACATGGCCGCGATAGAGGTTGATCCCTCCCGGCCGGTTGGCCCGGCCCTGGTGGTTAAAACCCTTCCCCCCTTAAAGTATGCCCGGTTCATTCATAAGGGACTTTACCAGGAGCGCAAACTTACCCTGGACTATATTTATCAAACCTGGCTGCCAAAATCCGGCCAAAGCCTGGCTTATCCCCTGGAAATTGAATGTTATGAACAGGATTTTAGCGGCGCGGCGGGCGAGGAAGTTGAAAGCAAAATTTATATTCCCCTGGAATAGGCTTTATGTTTTCACCAATACCGGTAGTTCCCTGGCCTGCTCAATCCAGGCGGTGATTTGCCCCAGGGAGGGCAAACGATGGGTGAGGCGTTTTTCGGCATTGGCCCGGGTGAGCAGTTGGAGCAGGCGTTCCGGGTTTTGTTTGGGCAAATCGGCGGGAGCGGTGACGCCGGCCTCCCACAACAGGGCGCTGTAATCTTCGCCCACCCCCTCAAGGCGCATGAGGTCGGCCAGTTGCACCCAGTGCAGAATGATAGTTTCGTTGCGCCCGGTTTTTTGGGCCAACCTGGCCCGTTTGGCCGGCGTGGTCCCGGCTTCGCGCAAATCTTCTATAGACTCTATCCCGGCTTCCCGCAGCATGGCCGTGTATTTGCGCCCAATGCCTTTGATGCCGGTGAGAGTCGCGCCAGCGATGGTTTCGTTAGTTGTTTCCAGGTTTTCCAGAGCGGGGTGGAGACTTACGGTAAATTGCCGGCCCTCGTCATCTGCGGCGGCGTAAACACGCATGATCAAAAAAGATTGATCGGTAGCCACGAATTTCTCTCTGAATTCGCGCAGAGGCATCGTCGCGGCCACTTTGGCTTCAATTTTGGGCGGACGCTCAAAATTGCCTTCCAACCAAATGTAAAGTTGACGGGTGTTGCTCATGGGGGTTTCCTTTGATGCTGTCTGGGCCTAAATTAGGCCGGTGCTTTGTCTGGGAAAACAAACCGCTCTAATTCAAGCAGGCTGTCAATGACAAGGGGGGCGGTGCTGGGGTTGCGACCGGGGCGGTTGATGAGGATGGCGTCAAGGCCGGCGTTGTGGCTGCCGTCAATATCGTCGGTCACGTTGTCGCCCACGTAGAGAATTCGGTTCGGAGGAACACCTGCTTTTTCAATGGCTATTTCAAAAATGCCGCGATCGGGTTTGGCCACGCCTACCAGGGAAGAGACAATGACAAATTTAAAGTAATCATAAATATTGAGTTTGTACAGCGTGTAAATTAGGTGAGCGCCGTAATTAGACACAATGCCCATGCCCACGCCCAACTCTTGAAACCGCCGGAGCGTGGGCAAAGTGTCAGGAAAAAGGCTGTCGAAATAACTGTGCTTGAACAGCTCCCACATGTGCATAGCGGCGGCGGGGTTACCCGGAAAAAGCTCTTCAAAGATAGTGCGCCACCAATTGTTGATTTCGTTGTCGTCAACCATGCCAATGGCCTCGTGGCGGCGGGCCGAGAGGGTGTGAAGCATGCTCAAGCGTAATTCGTTGGCCGAGGTGAAACGGTGAGGCGGGTCAATCCGGGCCAGCACTTCGCCAAACGGCGCGTCATCTTCAAAGCCGACCAGGGTTCCGCCTACATCAAAAATTACCATATCATAACGACGTTTTTGGGTCACAAGCGGGTCAACCTCCCGAGGTCTGGCCTGTGTTGGCTGAAAAGCGCAATCTTGGTGAGATAGGCCACGACTGATTCAATTATAAACAGCTTGGGTGATTGGTCAAGTTAGGGCTAAAACCCAACCCTTATTCAAACAACCGCGTGATCTCGTCGCGGGCAAAGGCGGGCAGGGGATGCGAACCGTTTTGATCAACCAGCATGCGCCCCTGTTCCGGCGGTTGTGTCCGGCCAATCACGCCGGCGACAAGACCGGCTTGCGCTAATTGTTTGACAATTTCGCCGGTAAAATGCGGGTCCGCCGCAATGAGCAACGCCCCGGAAGCAATAACGCCCAACGGGTCCAGGCCAAAATGCTCGCAGAGCGCCACCGTCTCCGGCAGGTAGGGCAGTTTCGCGGCAAAGATTTCCAGGCCCACGTTGGCGGCCTCGGCCAACTCGTGCAGGCCGCCGGCCACGCCGCCTTCGGTGGGATCGTGCATGGCGCGCACGCCGCCAACGGCCATGGCCACGGCCGCATCTTTGACCACGCTGATGCCTGGCGCATGCAAGAAATTCGCGTAGCCAGTAAGGATATCTTCATCAAACAGTTCTAATAACTCTTGCCGCTTTTCCCTGGCAATGATGGCTGTTGCTTCAATGGCAATGCCCTTGGTCAAAATCAAATCATCGCCCGCCTGCGCCCCGTTTGTGCTGACCATTTTGGCCGGAGCAACCTCACCCAACATTTGCCCAACGATGATGGGGCGATTTAGCCCATAGGTGATTTCCGTATGCCCCCCGGCCAGGGTGATGCCCAACTCCTCGCAGGCCGAGGTAATCTGGCTGAATATCTTCTCAACCAATTCCGGCGAGGTTCGATTTTCGGGCAAGAGCAGGGTGGCCAGAAACCAGCGCGGCGCGGCCCCGGTGCAGGCCACATCATTGGCGTTGATATTCACCGCATACCAGCCAATTTCATCCGTGGCAAAAGTAATGGGGTCGGTGGCAACTACCAGGTAGCGGTCGCCCAGTTCAATCACGGCGGCGTCTTCGCCGATGGCTGCGCCCACAATCAACCGGGGGTCGCCGGGAGCATACCGGCCCAATAATTGAGCCAGGTCTGCAACGGGGAGTTTACCGATGGGGTAAGGGTGGTTTGTAGCCATGTTTTACTCCGCTAACTTTTTTAATTATACTAACCCTTGACGAATAACTCAATTCAGGTATAATTTAACCAGATCGTGAGGTAGCAGAAATGTTGAACGTTTTATCAGTTATTTTCTTAATGAGCATGGGTATGCGCATGCGCGGCCTGCCGCGCTTTATTTTGCCCATGCTTGCTGCTGCCCGCAAAAGTTGATGAAGTAACTAACCGTGAAAATTCAAGGGCCGCCCGGCAGAGGGCGGCCCTTTTTTGTTTTTATCCGAGGAGGAATATCATGACCAAGCAACATCCAAACGGTGCCAAACCGCCCTATTTTATCACCACAGCGATTCCTTACGTGAACGCCCGGCCTCACATCGGCCACGCCCTGGAATTTGTTCTCACCGACGCCCTGGCCCGCTACCATCGCCGCAACGGGGAGGATGTGCGCTTTTTGACCGGCACCGATGAAAACAGTCTCAAAAATGTGCAAGCCGCCGAGCGTGAAGGCGTCTCTACCCAGGCTCTGGTTGATCGCAACGCGGCCTACTTTTACGCCCTGCGCGACTTGTTGCACCTGTCGTTTGATGATTTCATTCGCACCAGCGCCGAAGCCCGCCACCTGGACGGCGTCCGCAAATTGTGGCAGGCTTGCGAGCAAAACGGCGACATTTACCGGCGCAGTTATCAGGGTCTCTACTGCGTGGGCTGCGAGCAATTCTACACCGCCGAGGAATTAATTGACGGCCTGTGCCCGGAACATCGCCTCCCGCCGGAACTCATCGCAGAGGAAAACTACTTCTTCCGCCTATCGCGGTACACTGACCCGCTGTCCGCCCTGATTGAGTCCGGCCAATTGCGCATTGTGCCGGACACCCGCAAAAACGAAGTCCTCAGCTTCATCCACGCCGGCTTGCACGATTTCAGCATCTCCCGCTCCCGGGCCAGGGCGCACGGCTGGGGTATCCCCGTGCCTCATGATCCTGGGCAGGTTATGTATGTTTGGTTTGATGCGTTAGGCAACTACATTACCGCCCTAAACTATGCCCAGGAAGATGACCTGTACCGGCGTTATTGGCAGGACAACCCCTGCCGGGTACACGTGATTGGCAAAGGGATCACCCGCTTTCACGCCGTCTACTGGCCCGCCATGCTGCTTTCGGCGGGCGTGCGTTTGCCGACCACCATCTTCATTCATGGCTATATCACCCTGGCCGGGGAAAAAGTGAGCAAATCACTGGGCAATGCCATTGACCCGGTGGCGGTAGCCCAACAATACGGCGCCGAAGCCCTGCGCTACTACCTGCTCCGCGAAATCAAGGCCACCGAAGACGGCGACTTCACCTGGGAGCGGTTCGTCCGCGCCTACAACGCCAACCTGGCCGACCAGTTGGGCAATCTCTTGAGCCGGGTGGTGGGAATGGTCACTCGCTATTACGATGGCCTGGTCCCGGCCCCGGGACCAACCGAAGCCATTGACCAGCTCTTGCTCAACGCCGCCCAGACTCTGCCAGAACGGGTAGACACGGCTATCGCCCGGTTTGCTTTGCACGAGGCCCTGGCCGCGATTTGGGACCTCATCGCTGTAGCCAACAAATACATCGTCGAGGTACAGCCGTGGGTTCTGGCCAAACAGCGTCGGCAAGACCCGACCATCGAGGCCAGATTGGCCACAACTCTCTACAACCTGGCCGAAACGCTACGGTTGGTGGCGGATTATTGCCATCCCTTCTTGCCGGCTACCGGCGAAAAAATCGCCCGGCAACTTGGCCTTGCTCTGGAACCCAACGGGGATTGGGCCGAAGTGTCAATCTGGGGCCGCTACCCGGCCGGCACAATGGTGCAACCTGACGGCGTCCTGTTCCCTAAACTTGCTTTGCCTGAAAAATAGTCACTGTTCAGCCCCCATGTTGCTCCGAGTGATAGCGAGGAATCTCCTTAATTTGGTGGTCAAGAAGAGACAGATTTGGCAAATCAAACCCAAAAAATCGAGGGCATCGGCCAAACTTTGGTTAATAGAAAACGCAAATTGACAAATTCCCGCAATCCAATATAATGTTCTCTAACATCGTGGAAAGGAGACGCACCCCATGGGTGACAAAATGATTAAACGGGTCATCCCGCAAGATTTCGGCGGCGGCAATGCGGCCGTATTTTGTTGGAGTGCGTCTACTGGCTTGTAGTTATGTCAATTTGACGGGGCAACTTGTTTAGTCCCCAAGCCGTGGGCACATTCCGCCCGCGGTTTTTTATTTTTTGAAACTTCACCTGTTGATGAGTCATCAAAACCGCGGAATCTTTTCGCGGCTTTTTTGTTGTCATCCAAAAATCCTAAAACACTACCGGAGGTTATGAAATGTCTGCACCACACGATACCCTAAATCTACCCCGCCCCCTGGGCGATGGCCTGGTTCTGCGCCTGGCCGCCCCGGAGGATACCGAAGCCGTGGCCGAATTCAACTCGCGGATTCATCTGATGGACGGGGAGCCGATGAGCTTTTTACCTGCCTGGACCAGAGTATTGATGTTAGGCCAACACCCGACCATGCTGGCCCAAGATTTTGTGCTGGTAGAAGATACTCAGGCCCACAAAATTGTCAGCGCCACCTGCCTTATTCCGCAAATATGGCATTACCATGGCATTCCTTTTAAAATGGGCCAGCCCGAACTGGTCGGCACCGACCCGGCCTACCGGCGGCGCGGCCTGGCCCGCCATGTCTTTGAGGCCATTCACACCTTGAGCGACGCCTACGGCCATCAAGTGCAGGGCATCACCGGCATCCCCTGGTTTTACCGCCAGTTTGGTTACGAGTACGCCCTGAACTTGGGAGGCGGTCGCAATTTACCCGTGAGCAGGGTGCCGGAGTTGAAAGAGGATGAAACCGAACCATACCGGGTTCGCCCGGCCACGGAAGCCGACATCCCTACCCTGATCCGTCTTTATCAACGCTGCGCCGTGGACAAATTGGTGACCGTGCCAATGGATGAGACTCGCTGGCTCTACGAACTGAGACACCGCCACTTTATGGGGCGGGTCAACTGCCTGACCAACGCCGACAACGACGTGGTTGGCACCTATTCCTATTCGGCTGAACTATGGGGGTCCCGGGTGGAAACCTGGGCGCTGGCGGTGGCCGAAGGGATTTCCCTACGGACGGTTTTGCCTACCGTTGCGCGCGCGCTCAAGGCGCACGGCGAAGCGCGTCTGGCCGCCCTTAATGAAAACAACAAGGATGGCCCAAAGAGAGAATTCACCACCATTCGGTTTGGCCTGGGCGCCGACCACCCGGCCTATGAAGCGTTTGACGCTCAATTGGATAAGTTGCAGAACCCTTACGGCTGGTACATCCGCGTGCCGGATGTGCCGGGTTTTATGCGCCATATTGCCCCGGCCCTGGAAAAACGACTGGCCGATTCGGTGATGAGTGGTTATAGCGGCGAATTAAAAATCACCTTTTACCGGGGCGGATTGCGCCTGGTATTTGAGCAAGGCCGGTTGGCTGTTGCCGAAGCGTGGCGGCAGCCTGCCGATGAAAAAGAACGGGCCGGAGCCGGATTCCCGCCCCTGGTCTTTTTGAAACTGCTCTTTGGGTATCGCTCCCTGGCCGAACTGCGCAACGCCTATCCCGATTGTTGGGCCGAGGAAGAGCCGGCGCTGCTGCTCAACGCGCTCTTTCCCCGGCAGGCCTCGTGGGTTATGCAAATGGTCTAGCGAAGACCGGGTCTGGATTAACTCAGAATAGAGAGACGCTGAATGTTACACGTCACCAAACTATGCAAAAGTTATGGTCTGGAGACCGTTCTGGCCGATGTCTCTTTTGTCGTCAACTTCGGCGAGCGGGTGGGCCTGGTGGGGCCAAACGGCTGCGGCAAAACCACGCTGCTGCGCCTCATCGCCGGGCAGGAGCAGGCCGATGGCGGCAGCGTGCGGTTTGACCCGCCGGAACTGGAGGTGGGCTACCTGGCCCAGGCCCTGATTTTTGAGGCCGGGGAAACGGTTAATGCGGCCCTGGCCCGCGCTACGGCCGGGCATAGCCAGGCCTGGGCCGATATGCAGCATTACGCCGGGCTGATGGCAAAACCTGCTTCTGCTACCCAGCTTGACGCCCTCACTACCGCCTACGCCGGGGCCGAAGCCCGTTTTGAGGCTGCCGGCGGTTACACGTTGGAAGCCCGGCGGGAGGCCATTCTCACCGGTCTGGGCCTGGCCGAGGTGCCGCGCGACCTGCCGGTTGAAAAATTAAGCGGCGGGCAAAAAACACGATTGGGTTTGGCCGGGCTGTTGACCCGCCGGCCGTGCCTGCTGCTGCTGGACGAGCCGACCAATCACCTTGACCTTGACGCCCTGGCCTGGCTGGAAGAATGGCTGCGTAATTACGATGGCGCGGTTTTGCTGGTGTCGCACGACCGGGCCTTTTTGGATGCCGCCACCACCCGCACCTTGGTCATAGACCCGGCCACCCACACCCTGCGCGACTTTGCCGGAAATTATACTGCTTACACCGAAACCCTGACCCGCGAGATAGAACGGCAGTGGCAAGCCTACCAGGACCAACAGGACGAAGTTTTCCGGCTGCAAAACGCAGCCCGCCGGCTGCGGGGTCAGGCCAAAATGAAACGGGGCGGCAAAGGCGACAGCGGCGACAAGTTTGCCAAGGGTTTCTTTTCCGACCAATCTACCCGGACGGTGGCCCGGGCCAAACAAATTGAACGGCGGGTAGAGCGACTGCTCACCGAAGAGCGCGTTGATAAACCGTCGCGCCGTTGGCAATTGAAAGTTGATTTTGCCGACGACGCCGGCGGCGCGCGCCAGGTGTTGCGCCTGGAAAACCTGGCTATGGCTTTTGGGGAGCGGGCGCTTTTTAGCCGGGTCAATTTAATCCTCACCCACGGCCAGCGGGCGGCCCTGGTTGGCCCCAACGGAGAAGGCAAAACCACCCTGCTGCGCCTCATCGCCGGGGAGTTGGCCCCGACAGCCGGGCAAGTGCAGTTGGGCGCAGGGGTTAAATTGGGCTATATGGCTCAAGAGCAAGAGATTCTGGAGCCGGACCTGACCCCTTATGATACTATCCGGGCCGAGGCCGTTAAGATGGACCAAACCGAGATACGCCGTTTTTTGCACTTTTTCCTCTTTAGCGGCGACGACGTGTTTGTGAGGGTGGGCGACCTTAGTTTTGGCGAGCGGGCGCGGCTGATGCTGGCTCTGCTGGTGGCGCAGGGCTGTAATTTTTTACTGCTCGATGAGCCGGTCAATCATCTTGACATCCCCAGCCGGGAGCGTTTTGAAGAGGCCCTGGCTCAATTTCCCGGCACAATGTTGGCCGTGGCCCACGACCGCGCTTTTATTCGCCGGGCTACGACGGGCATTTGGGAATTGCGGGACGGGCAAATCCGGGCGCGTTTTTAAACATTGGCGCGCGTTTCTGTGAGGGCTTTCAAGGCGGCCAGGTGTCGCTCCGTTTCAGCCACCCCGGCCTGAATAGGCGCGTCAATCTCCTTAAAATCAAGGGAGCGGTAATTATTTACCTGGGGCCGGAGCAGCACGTGCGCCGGATGCGCCGCCAGGCGTTGTTGGTGGAGATACCAGGTCATCACCCGCACCGAGCGCCACATCGAAGCCGCCGCCGTAGGGATTTTGTTTTTGCCGTTGCCGTTGGTGCTGAAAATAGGGGGAGGCAATTGCACGCCCAAGATGGCGCTGATGGGGTCGGTCCAGGGGTCATCCTTTTCCAGAGGCGGGTAAACGTCTACCGCAATCACCTTTTCCGCGCCCTGGGCGTAAGCCACGTGGGTGGCCAGGCTGTCAATCACGCCGCCGTCGGCCAGTTCCATGCCCTTGAGTTTGAGGGGCGGAAAAGCGCCGGGCACGGCGCTGCTGGCCAAAACCGCCGGCAGCAACGGCCCTTGAGATAAGGCTACTTCCTCACCGTGGATCATGTCCACGGCCATCAAGGTGACCGGCAAGTTGAGATCGGCAAAGGTTTTGCCTTCCATTACCCCGGCCAATTGTTTGCGCACCAGCCGCTGCCGGGTCCGCGCCCCGGCCACCTTCAGGCCCAGAGAATTACTCTGTAAGGCTTGCATCCCATCGGCTATTTGAGCCGGGCTAAGGCCCAAAGCAAAGAGCGAGCCGATGATCGCGCCCATACTGGTGGCCACAATCAAGTCAATGGGAATCTGCTCGCGCTGCAAAACTTCCAGTACCCCAATATGGGCCAGGCCGCGACTGCCGCCGCCGCCCAAAACTAAACCAATTTTAGGTGATTGCATGTAGCTTTGTTGCTCCTTGATCCGTGAACCCTCTCCCTGGTATTACTTTTTTGTTTCATTTTCTTCAACCGATTCTTCAACCGATTCCTCAACCAACATCCGCCGCAGCACTTTGCCGATAAACGATTTGGGCAGTTCTGGCCTGAACTCAATCTCCCAGGGCACGGCGTATTCGTCCAGCCGTCGCCGGCAGAGGGCCAACAATTCCTCTTGAGAAAGATGCGTGCCGGGACGCGGCACCACAAAGGCTTTGATTTTGGCTACCGGCTGCCCGTTTTCCAGGGTGGGCACGCCAACCACGGCCGCTTCTAAAACCTTGCTGTTTTCATAGAGCACTTCTTCTACATCCCGCGGATAAACGCTGTAATCCCCGGCCATAATGGTATCGCGTTTGCGGCTGATGATTTGAAAATAACCTTCGTTGTCCATCACGGCCACGTCGCCGGTGTAGAGCCAGCCGTTTTTGAGAACGGTTTGGGTGCTCTCCTCGTCGCGCCAATAGCCCTGCATCACCTGCGGTCCTTTGACCACCAACTCGCCAATTTGCCGCGCCGGTAGGTCTGCGCCGGTGGCCAGGTCAACAATTTTGACATCCGTGTTGGGAATGGGAACGCCAATGGAACCCACCTTGCGCACGCCATACAACGGATTGGCGTGGGTTACGGGCGAAGCTTCGGTTAACCCATAGCCTTCCACCAGGCGGCCCCGGGTCAATTTTTCAAACGCTTCCTGCACTTCAATGGGCAGGGGCGCCGCGCCGCTAACGCAGACTTTAATAGACTTTAAGTTATAAGAACGCACGTTGGGCGCTTGATTGATAGCCGTATACATAGACGGCACCCCGGGAAAAAGCGTGGGCTTGTATTTTTTGATGTGCTTGAGCACCTGTTCCAGTTCAAACACCGGCAGCAGCACAATGGTGGCGGCCAGGGCCAGGGGGATGTTCATGGCGTTGGTCATGCCGTAACTGTGGGTTAACGGCACCACGGATAGAAAGGTCTCTTCCCCATAATAAAGGTCCTTGATCCAATGGCGCGTTTGCAGGGCGTTGGCTACCAGATTGGCGTGGGTCAGGCACACGCCTTTTGGCTCGTCGGTGGTGCCGCTGGTGTAAAGGATGGCGGCCAAATCTTGACTGGACACAGGAACAGCCGGGGGCGTTAAAGCCGCGTCCAGCATCAGTTCAGACATCAACCAGCAGCCGGGGGGTAGATTCTCGGCTGACTTTTTGGCTTTGGGCCGTTTGAGTTCCCAGCGGGCCAGTAGTTTACGAAACACGCCGGGGGAAACGGCATCGCGCAAGTCGGCCAAAATGATTTTATCAAGGCCGGTGGCCTGTTGAATCTCCCCCACCAGGTGGGCAAAATCCCGCAGAGTGACCAACACGGCCGGCGTGGTTTGTTTGATCTGCCGGGTGATTTCGGCGGCGTCGGCCTCGGGGTTTGACATGACCACCACCCCGCCAATTTTGAGGGTGCCATAATAGGCCACAATCATCTGGGGCATGTTGGGCAAAATCACCATCACCCGGTCGCCTGATTTGACCCCCAGGCCGTGCAAAACATGGGCAAATTGATTCACCTGGCGGTCAAGTTGCTGATAGGTGAGGCGCGCGCCGTAAAAAATGGTGGCCGTGCGTTTGGGCAGCCAATCTGCCGCGCCTTCTAAAAATTTGGGCAAAGGCTGGCGGGGAATGGGCACGGTAGGCGGAATGTCTTTGCCATAACTGGGCAGCCAGGGCCGCTTTTTAATAAGTTCACCGCTGTCCCCCTCCAGGTCGCGCCAGGAACGGTATCTATCGCCGATGAATCCCTCAACGGCCCGGTTGACGGCCCGGTGGCGTTCTAGCTGAACCTTGTGTTTGGCGGAGCCGACGTCGTAAATTTCCGCCCCGGGCACCATCTGGCCGACGTCGTCAAAAACGTAACGCGGGAAATAGCGGTCGCGTTCGCCGGTGAGAATGAGGGTGGGGGTGGTGAGGTTGCGAAGCAGGGGCCAGCCCTGCCATTGGCGCATGTTGTTGAGCATCATCCGTTTCATTACGTGGATTTCGGCGTTCCAGCGGGGCCGGAATCTCCAAAAGGGGCGCAGGAAAGTGCTGGGGATGCGGTAGGCCAGCGCGGCTCGGCGCGGCAGCGGGTATTCCCCCGCCGTAGAAATTAAGACCAACTTTTCCAGGCGTTCCGGGTGGGCGTTGGCATACTCCACGCAAATTGAGCCGCCAAAGGAGTGACCGATCAGAATGAACTGATCCGGTAGATTAAGGACGGCGGTGATGGTCTCCAGGTCGGCCACCAACTCCGGCATGGTGTATTGGGTGAGGGGCGCGCCGCTCTGGCCGTGCCCGCGCAAATCCGGCACAAGCACCCGGTAGGAGCGGGAAAAATAGTTAATTTGATGTTCCCAGGTTTCGGCGCAGCCGGCGTAGCCATGCACAAACACCATGGCCCGGGTGACGCCTTCGGGCCAGATGTCAATTACGCTCAATTCGGCGTCGGCCAGGCCGCGAATGGGCACGTCAACCCGGTAGAGATTAAAATCCAGTTGAATGGCCGTCCGTTTGAGGCCGCGTAGTTTTCGTTTCATTGCCATTGTTTTTGCCGGTCAGGCGCAGGTAAAATAGTATCACGAACTCCCGGCGAATACAAATGGCGACCCGATTGGCTAACGGACGCCCCCCTCAACCAGAACAGACCAATGACGGCTGAACTTGCTCAAGTGTTTGATCAGGGCTATGATGCTGGAGCAAATAAGGAGAAAATTATGTCAAAATTACCCATTGCGGTGCAGATGTATACGGTTCGTGCGGCGGCGGCCCGGGATTTTCGCGGAGCGTTGCGGCAAGTGGCCCGGATCGGTTATCCGGCGGTAGAGCTGGCCGGTACGTTTGGTTTAAGCATTGCCGAGTTACAGCAAATCCTGGCTGATTTGGGCCTGAAAGTGGTCAGCGCCCACGTGTCGCTGGCCGATTTGCGGGCCAATCTTGACCGCCAGATTGAAACTTACCTGGCCCTGGGCGCGGAGTACCTGGTGTGTCCTTCGCTGCCGCAGGATGAGCGCAGCGATGAAGCCCGCTATCGGGCCGCAGCCGCTGAACTCAACGATATTGGCCGGCGCTGCCGGGCCAAAGGCCTGCTGTTCTGTTATCATCACCACGCTTTTGAGTTTGTTCAATTCAACGGCAAAACCGGCTTGGAAATTTTGTGGGGGAACAGCGACCCGGCCCATGTGCAACTTGAAACCGACACTTATTGGGCGCAAGCCGGCGGCCTGGACCCGGCGCAGATACTGCGTCGCTGGGCGGGCCGGGTACCGCTGGTGCACGTGAAGGATATGTCGGCCGGCACGCCGCCCACGTTTGCCGAGGTCGGCGCCGGTGTTTTGGATTGGCCCGGTATTTTTGCCGCAGCCAAAGAAAGCGGCGCAAAGTGGTACATCGTTGAGCAAGATACCTGTCCCGGCGACCCCCTGGCGAGTTTGCAGGTCAGTTTTGACAACTTGGTGCAGATGACCAATGACGGTGGATGACGAACGACGAACGACCAACCAACTTACTTTCCGGTCATTGTTGGTCATTGGTCGTTGGTCGGCGGTCGTTCGTCATCCCCGGGCGTTGGCCGGGTTGGGGCAGGATGATAACGGTTTCGGCTACCATGGTTTGCCCATTATTGGTAAAGTGGCCAAAGAGGGCCAGGTGGGTGTTGGGTTGCAACGTGTCCAATGTAAGGGATTTGCCCTGCGGATCAAAAATCTCCAGGTTATCGGCTAACTGGACCAGGCGCGGGCCGGGCGGGGTATCAATGGTCAGCCCTTCCGTATCCATCGAGCGTAACGTGCCAACCAGGTCGGGTGGCCCGGCGGGCAGGTTAGACGGTTTGAAATTGTTTTGCGGCGGCTGGTTGCCGGAGCCGGCCAGCCCTTCGGGAGCTGCTTGACCCGTCCCGCCCCCTGGCGATTCACCGCGGGGTTGCTGACCGGCTGGACCCGGCTGGCCTGGCGGCCCCCCGCCACCCGGCCCGGCGATATTGGGCGCGTCAGGGAAAATACCTTTTTGTCCCACGTAAAGTCCCAGGGAAAAAGCGCCTACGGCAATAATGAGGGCGATAATAAACGCTCCAACAGCGATGAGTAATTTTCGTTCCAGAGTCATTTGGGTTCACTCCTATCAAGGTAGATGGACGACGAACGACGAATGACGAATGACAAACGACGAACTTTTATTGGTCATTGTTGGTCGTTGGTCGGTGGTCGTTGGTCGTCAGAATAACAATGTTGGCCAGGGTGATGGTTTCTGCGGGTTGGTTCACCTTACCGTCCGGCTCGGCCAAACCAGGCCTCCCCACCGGCCACCGGCTTTGCAAACTGACCGTCAGCGGATATTCCCCCGGCGTGATGGTAGACGGCACCACCACGGTATACGATTCTACAATCGCGTCAGATGGGGGCGGTTGGACTTCGGCCAGGTAGCGGGATAAGTTTCCCAGGCCAAATTCATGTTGCTCCAGTCTCAACTCTCCCAGGCTGGTGGCAATCAACTCCGGCGGCGGGTTTTGAGCCTGCCAATAAAGGGTCAGTTCCAGGCGGCCCCCCGGCTGCGCCGTGGCCGAGGCTAAATCGTAGCCAAGCAAGGTTAACGAGCCAAATGATTGGTTAACCCTGAACTGGGGCGTTGGCTGTGCTGTTGATAATTGCGGCGGCTCGTTTTGCACCCGGTACAGGGTGAGGCCGGGGCGGGGGCGCGGCGCGGCGCCAACGTCATCGCCGCCGCCAATTAAAACCGGCACGTACCAGGCTTCGGCGGGCGACATGTTGGCGGGCGGCGACCAGGGCGTGCGGCCTTGTTGCGCCGGGCCGCCAAGATTTCGAGGCCCACCTGAGTTAGTAGGGGTGGTGGTGTAGAGAGTCCGCCCGGCCAGGATATTGGGATCGGGCCGGGGGCCTTCTATCATCGGCAGGGTTACGTCGGGCCGCACGTTGTAGACCAGTCGCCAGTAGAACATGTCATACCCAAACACGCCTCCCTGGCCCAGCAGCACGCTGTTCGCGGGCAGCATTGTCCAGACGTTGTGGTAGAAATCGTTGATGGCGGTGTCTTTGGAATAATCGTTAGACGCCCAATTGGCCTTGACCTGCCCGGCTACGGCCAGCCCCAGCAGGGCGGCCAGCAGGCCGGTTGCGCCAAGCCAAAGCCATTTGCGCCGGGTAGAATGTCGCCACCCGCTCACCACGTATCCCCCCAGGCAGGTGACGCCAAAGCCGATGAAAATAACGTAAAGCAGGTGGGCCGGGATGAAGAACACGTCCAGATCAAAAACACGGTATTGAATAAAAAACCAAACGTGAAATAGGTACATCCCGATCAAGAGAAAAAATCGTTTGGGCCGCCGCCAGAGCAGCTCGGCCATGCCATACAGACCCAGCAGAATTCTGCCCAGGCCGTACTGCTGGCGCAGTATGTCCTGGTAAAGCACAATACGTTCCGGCAATTGCCACCAGGCAAAGGCAAATTTGAATTGGGGGAACGCGCCTAGAGTGTAGTTATAGATTCCGGCCAGGGTGGCCGGCGCGCGTTGTAGCATAAAGGGATCGTTGAGGGTGGCGGCTTTATAGGGCAGCCACAGAAATTGCAAAACGCCCAGGCAAAAGCCCAATCCGCCCCCCATAATGGCCAGCGGACTCAGGGCCGTGCGCCAACTGACCAATATGATAAAGAGAGCAAAAGCCGGGGCAAAGCCCAAGTTGCTCATGTGGGTGCCCAACGACAGGCCAAAGAGCAGGCCAAAAATAAACAGCAGGGCCAGGGAGCGCCCGGAGGGCAGAAATCGCCGCCAGACCCCGGCGGTTGACCGCGCCCGGGCGCGCTCCTCCAGTCGCGCCCAGATCAGGAGGGTCAGGAGGGTCAAGATAATCATAAATACGTTGGGCGCGTAAACTTCGGCAATGCCCGTTTGCGACCAGAAGGTGAGGGAAAAGGCAAACAGCAGGGCTGTGAACATAGCCGTTATCCGGCGCATGGGGCGGTTAGCAGCCGGAGGGGATAACCCGGCGCCAGACTGGCCTGAATTCAACATGATGATCAAATAAAGCAGCCCCACGCCCATAGCGCCCAGGATGGCGCTCATCAGGTTCATGCGGTGGGCTACGTCGCCGATGGGGATGAAGGTAAACAGTTTGCCCAGCCAGGTGTAAAGTGGATAGCCGGTAGAATGGACCAGGCCCAACAGGTAAGGCACGGTGGCCAGTTCGTTACCGTCGGGGCTTTTGTAGCTCAGACTGGGGGTAAGGGTGGCGTTGTAGACGAGGAGGGCCAAGCTAAACAGAGCCGCCGTGATACCCAGGTCAATCCAGTAAGGGTGGGAGTGGTTTTTAGACATCATGGACACGTCTCGCTGCTTGAAAAATAAAGTTCCGGTCTTTCAGGATTTTCTATGGATACTCCCATCATAGCGCCAAATTGTAAAATATTGGGCCGGAAAATGTAAAAAAAATGCAAATTTTTGTTGGCCCAATCTCTATCAGGGACGACGAATGACCAATGACGACCACCGCCTCCCGATGTAGTTAAGTATCAAGGGGGTAAACCTTAAAACTGAGGAAAAAGCTCCCTTATTAAAGAAAAAAGGGACAGCCTGCCCTAAGCCCCCCAAACCAGGGTTTGAGGAGGGCGGTGGGGTCTCTTTTTTTGTCTCTCTCGCCGGCGGGTCAGCCGGGAGGGTGTCGCCGGACCAGCTCAGGCCGGGCGAGTCGCCTCGTCTTCAGCGGTGGGCAGGCTGGAGGACGGTAGTAGCCGATGCCGGGCAGTTGGAGGAGATAGGGCATTTGTTCACCAAGACGGGTTTAGAATAGACCCATGGGCAGCGCCGAGCCAGCCCGGACGCGGCACGTTCCCTTCGGCGTCCCCGCCCCGGTCACAGTATAGGGGGAGGATGCCGAATGTTCACGTTCCTGTAAAGTTGTTATAGTGACATATTAACAACATCCCATCTAAACCTTCAATTACAATATTGCGTTGTACAGTAGCTATAATGGCTCTTTCAGAATATCCGTGAGAGCCCCCAGATATAGTAGGGGCGTCACGGAACAATTAGGTAAAAAGGGCATAGCCTTCAAGAT